>JASLHV010000003.1 GCA_030153205.1 Roseiarcus sp.
AGCGACCGCTTCCACGCGTCCCGCCGCGACGACTACTTCCGTTGATCGCGACGAGGATTGGGCTTTGCGGCGCGCGCATGGTAACTGCGAAGCCATGCCGCAAAGCCTGATTACTCTCGAAGCTCTCGCAGCGCTCTTGCCGCGACAGGCGCGCTTGCTCGGCGTCGACCTCGGGACAAAGACGATCGGCCTTGCGCTTTCCGATGTCGAACGACGCGTCGCAACGCCGCTTCTGACGATCGCGCGGACGAAATTCACGAAGGACGCGGAGAAACTGATCGCCGAGATCGAGAGGTTCGATATTGCGGCCCTGATCGTCGGTCTGCCGCTCAATATGGATGGCAGCGAGGGTCCGCGCGCGCAGGCGACGCGCGCCTTCTTGCGCAATCTGACGCCGCTTTGCAGTCGACCCAGCGCGCTGTGGGACGAACGCTTGTCGACGGCCGCGGTCAACCGATCTCTAATCGAGCAGGACGTCTCGCGCGCCAAGCGCGCCGCCGTGGTCGATCGCATGGCGGCGGCGTATATTCTGCAAGGCGCTCTCGATCGCTTGGCGTCGCTTGGGAAAATATGCGGCTAGAGGAAGGGTAGTCCTTCGCCCGCCTTCAACTCGCGATCAGCGCGACGCGATCGCCGCCCGAATATTCGAGCCTGCCCGCAAGATCCAGTTCGAGAAGGACGATCCTGACGTCTCGGATCGACGCTTCGGCGGCGCGGGCGAGATCGTCCAAAGAGGTTGGCGAAGGACCGAGCAGCGCGAGAATTCGTGTGCGCGTCGCTTCGGCCTCATCACTTGATTCAAGCGTCGAAGCGGCCTTCTCATCGAATTTAGCGTCCTGCGCAATGTGAGGCGTCGACGCTGGATCGACGCCGCACAAAGGCAGTTCGCCCCACAGAGGTTCGCTCGGATCGTCGGCCTCTCGAAAGCCCGAAGGCCTTCGGCCTTCACGCATCGGCGCGAGTTCGCTTAACACATCGTCGACCTTGGTGCAGATCGTCGCGCCGTCGCGGATGAGTTCGTTCGTCCCTTCAGCGCGCGGATCGAGCGGCGAGCCGGGTACGGAGAAAACAGCCCTGCCCTGCTCGGCGGCGAAACGCGCTGTGATCAAGGATCCGGAGTTGCGCGCGGCCTCGACGACGACAGTTCCAAGCGCGAGCCCGGAGACGATGCGATTACGGCGCGGAAAATCGCGGCCGCGCGGCTCCCATTCGATCGGCATTTCCGAAATGACGGCGCCTTGATTGGCGATCTTCTCCATCAGCGGCGTTGCTTCCGGCGGATAGGGTTTGGCGAGCCCGCCAGCAAGAACAGCAATAGCGCCAGTCTCGAGCGAGGCGTGATGAGCGCGTTGGTCGACGCCGCGCGCAAGGCCCGAGACGATCACATAGCCGCCGGCGCCGACGCCACGCGTGAGACGCTCCGTGAAAGCAAGGCCCGCCGCCGAGGCGTTGCGCGAACCGACGATGGCGACGGAAGGACGTTTCAGAATTTCAACCTCGCCGCGAAGCGTGATGATTGGCGGCGCCGAATCGATTTGTCGAAGCAAGGGCGGATAGTCCTGCTCGCCAAGCGCAATGAAACGCGCGCCGATCCGTCGCGCCGCTTCGAGCTCTCGTTCGATCTCGTCGGTCGGCGCGATCCGAAGCGCTCGCGCGCCGCCTCGTTTCGCGAGATCCGGTAAAGCGCGCAAAGCCGCCTGAGCGCCGCCAAAAGAATTGAGCAACGCGCGAAAGGTCCGCGGTCCGACATTCTCGCTGCGAATCAAGCGCAACCAATCGAAACGCTGCGCATCGGTGAGACGGACCGGCGTTTGTTCACGATTCACAGGCTCAGCCCTTCTTTCCGATTTTTGTTTCAGAGCCGTTCAAGAGCCTCTCGATATTGGGGCGGTGTTTGATCCAGAGAAGGAGAGCGAGGATCGCGAACACCCATCCGGCCAGCGTGGGACCGCGCACGAAGAGCGCGATCGGCGAAGCGACGCTTGCGGTTAAAGCCGCGGCCGACGAGTAGCGGGTGATGAAGGCGACCGCCAGCCAGGCGGCGGCGAAGACGAGCGCTGCAGGCCATGCGACGCCGATCAGACAACCAAGAAAAGTCGCAACGCCCTTTCCGCCTTTAAAGCCAATCCAGACAGGAAAAAGATGGCCTAGAAATGCCCCCATCGCGGCGGCGAGACCCGCTACGGGCCCAAAGATGAAGGATGCGACCAGAACCGCGAAGGTTCCTTTCAGCGCGTCGAGAACCAGTGTCGCTGCCGCAAGATCGCGACGCCCCGTGCGCAACACATTGGTCGCGCCGATATTGCCGGAGCCGATCGAGCGCAAGTCCTGAGTGCCTGCCCATCGCGTAAGCAGAAGGCCGAAAGGAATCGCGCCGCAGAGGTAGCCGAAAACAAGAGCGCCGAGATCGCCGGCTGAAAATTCCACTGACACGCGTACGCCCTCGAACGCGAGAAGAAAGGTTTGACCCTATTCGTGCGCGATGTTTCCGGCAACCATGGCGAGCTTCACGCGACCCTCCATGCGCGCCTCGTCGAAAGGCGTGTTGCGGCAACGCGAGCGTAGGGTGGCGGGATCGAGGACGAAAGGCTCATCGGGATCGAAACGGATGAGATCAGCCGGCGCGCCGACCTTCAAACGTCCCGACGGCAATCCAAGAATCTGCGCTGGGCGCGTCGACATCGCGAAAAGGAGGCGCGGCAAGCTGAGCGCGCCCGATGAGACAAGACGCAGGCCCGCCGACAACATCGTCTCCACGCCGATCGCGCCGGCCTCTGCTTCGGCGAATGGCAAACGCTTGGTCTCGACATCCTGCGGATCATGATCCGAAACGATCACGTCGATCGTTCCATCGGCGACCGCCTCGACGAGCGCGCGCCGCTCGTCTTCCGACCGCAATGGCGGCGCGAGTTTTAGAAAGGTCCGATAGTCGCCGATATCGATTTCATTGAGAGTGAGATGATTGATGGAAACGCCGCAAGTCGCGCCAAGACCCGCCTGCTTGGCTTGGCGCATCGCATCGATCGAAAGCGTATTGCTGACGAAGACGGCATGGTAGCGCGCCTTGGTGAGCGCCAGCAGGCGCAGGTCGCGATCGAGTACGATCGTCTCCGCTTCGCGCGGCGCGCCCGGCAAGCCAAGGCGGCTCGCGCGTTCGCCCTCGGTCATCACGCCAGCGCCGACGAGATGGGCGTCTTCGCAATAGTGCATGATGAGGCCGCCGAAGTCGCGGGCGTAAGTCAAGGCGCGGCGCATGACTTGAGCGTTGGCGATAGAGCGGCGACCGTCGGAAAAGGCGACGGCCCCGGCTTCGCCGAGCATGCCGATTTCGGCGATCTCGGCGCCTTCCAAGCCCTTCGTTATTGCGGCGCTCGGCAGCACGTGGATTTTCGCGGTGGCGCGCGCTCGGCGCAGGATGAAGTCGACCACCGCCGGCTCGTCGACCGGCGGATTGGTGTCGGGACGTGCAACGATCGTTGTGACGCCGCCGGCGGCGGCGGCGGCGCTGGCGGTGGCGATCGTTTCGCGATGCTCCGCGCCGGGCTCGCCGACAAAGACGCGCATGTCGATAAGGCCTGGGGCGACAACATCGCCGCCGCAATCGACGACGAGAGCCTCAGCCGGCGCCGAGTCACGCCGAACGTCAGGGCCGAGCCCGGCGATTACGCCGTAAGCGGCAAGAACGCCACCGCGCGTCTCGCGCCCGGATTCGGGATCGACCAGACGCGCGTTGACGAGGGCGATGGGACGGCTTTCGCTCACAGGGGTGCGATAGCCTGCACGACCGGGCGACGCAACTCGTCAGCACGCCTTCTCCCCTTGGAACTTCACCAGGGCGACGGCAGGCAACGTTAGCCATGCCGCGCTTGTCGGCTTATATGGAAGCCATGTCCAAGACCCTTCTCGATCACGCCGCCCGCGAACTCGACGCCATCCGCGAGGCGGGCCTATGGAAACGAGAGCGCGCCATCGCCTCGCCGCAAGGTGGTTCGGTTGTCGTCGCCGAGGGCGATGCGGCGGGAACCACATTGCTCAACCTTTGCGCCAACAATTATCTCGGCCTCGCCGATCATCCCTGGCTTATCGCCGCCGCCAAGAAAGCGCTCGACAGTCACGGCTTCGGCATGGCGTCTGTGCGCTTCATTTGCGGCACACAAGACCTGCACGTCGCCCTGGAAGAGAAGCTCGCCGCCTTTCTCCAAACCGAGGACGCAATTCTTTTCTCGTCCTGCTTCGACGCCAATGGCGGCGTCTTCGAAGCGCTGCTCGGGGAAGAGGACGCGATCATCTCCGATGCATTGAACCATGCCTCGATCATCGATGGCGTGCGTCTCTGCAAAGCGAGGCGTCTACGCTACGCCAATAATAATATGGAGGAGTTAGAGGCGCGTCTGAAAGAAGCGGTGGGCGCACGGGCGCGTCTCATCGTCACCGACGGCGTCTTTTCGATGGACGGGATCATCGCTGATTTGAAGGCGGTCTGCGCTCTAGCGGAAAAATACGACGCGCTCGTCATGGTCGACGACAGCCACGCCGTCGGCTTCATTGGCCGGCGCGGCGCCGGCACGCCGGAGCATTGCGGCGTCGAGGGGCGCGTACAGCTCTTGAGCGGAACATTCGGCAAGGCGCTCGGCGGCGCCTCCGGCGGGTATATCGCGGGACCGAAACCCTTCGTCGATCTTCTTCGACAGAGAGCGCGGCCCTACCTTTTCTCCAATGCCCTCGCCCCTTCAATTACAGCGGCGACGATGGAAGCGATTGATCTGATCGCGGCGTCGGACGATCTGCGCGACGCCTTGCGGCGCAACGCCGAGCATTTCCGCAAGGGCCTGGCGGCGGCTGGCTTCACCCTCGTCCCCGGCGAACATCCGATCATCCCGGTTATGATCGGCGACGCCGCTCAGGCGGGACGACTGGCTGCCGAATTGCAGCGGCGCGGGATTTATGTCACCGCCTTTTCCTATCCCGTCGTGCCGCATGGGAAGGCGCGGATCAGAACGCAAATGAACGCCGCTCATTCGCTGGCTGATCTCGATCGCGCCATCGCGGCTTTCGCCGACGCCGGAAAGGCCATTGGGCTCATCGGATGAGAAACGCCGTCATTGCGAGCGAAGCGAAGCAATCCAAGAACCACCACAGTTCCTTGATTGCTTCGCCGCTGCGCTCCTTGCAATGACGACATACGATTCAGGATCACCCGCGCAATGAAATCCCTCGTAAAAGCAAAATCGGAAAAAGGCCTCTGGCTACAGGATACGCCAAAGCCTGAACTCGGTCCGCATGACGTATTGATCGCGGTCAAGAACGCGGCGATCTGCGGCACGGACCTCCATATATATAATTGGGACAAATGGGCCGCGCGCACGATCCCCGTGCCGATGGTCGTTGGTCATGAATATGTCGGCGTCGTCGCCGCAATCGGTAGCGATGTGCGACATCCGGAGGTCGGCCAGCGCGTCTCCGGCGAAGGCCACATTATTTGCGGCGAGTGCCGCAATTGCCGCGCGGGACGCGGCCATCTTTGCCGCAATACGCTCGGCGTCGGCGTCAACAGGCCTGGCGCATTCGCCGACTATGTCGTGATACCTGCGGCTAACGCCTATCCCATTCCGGATTCGATCCCGAATGAAATCGCCGCCATTCTCGATCCGCTCGGCAATGCAGTGCATACCGCCCTCACCTATGATCTCGTTGGCGAGGACGTACTGATCACCGGCGCAGGTCCGATCGGCCTGATGGCGATCGCTGTGTGCCGCCACGTCGGCGCTCGCCATATCGTCGTGACCGATCTCAACGACTATCGCCTGTCGCTCGCTAAGAAAATGGGCGCGACGCTCGCGGTTCGCGCCGACCAGCGCAGCTTGCAAGACGTCATGCATGAACTCGACATGCACGAGGGCTTCGACGTCGGGCTCGAAATGTCGGGCAGCCCGCGCGCTTTGCGCGACATGATCAAATCCGCCAATCACGGCAGCAAGATCGCGCTTCTCGGCATTCTCTCAGAGGAAGCCGGCGTCGACTGGAACGACGTCATCTTCAAGAGCCTGACGCTGAAGGGGATCTACGGCCGCGAGATGTACGAGACCTGGTATAAGATGCTGGCCATGCTGCAAGGCGGGCTGGATGTGCGGCCGGTCATCACACATCATTTGCCGATGGAGGAATTCGAGAAGGGCTTCGCCGCATTGAATGCAGGCGAAGCTTGCAAAATCGTGCTCGACGTCGCGGCCTAAACGGGGGTCCCTAAAAAAATGCCGCCCGCCGCGAAGACCCAATTTGTCCCTTTCGCCGCAGCCCCTGGCCGCTCATGCGGAACGTGTACGCTCTGTTGCAAAGTATTCGAGGTTCCCGCGCTGCAGAAGCCGGCCGGGACATGGTGCCGTCATTGCGCGCCGGGGAAGGGCTGCGGCATTCACGAGACACGGCCGCAGCACTGTCGTGAGTTTTTCTGCCTGTGGATGAGCGATCCTGCTTTGCCTGAGGAGTGGAAGCCAGAACGATCGAAAATCGTGCTGACTTTATTTCCCGGCAACGGCTTCATCTATGTGCAGGTTGATCCAGGATCGCCCCAAGCCTGGCGCAAGGCGCCCTATTACGACAAACTCCGAGCCATGGCGCGGACCCTGCTCGAGCAAGGCCGGCACATCGTCGTCTTCGTCAACGACGTCGCGACATTGATTATGCCGGAAGAAGCCATCGCACTCGGCCCGATGAAGGCGACCGACAATTTCAAGATCGACCGAGCGTTCGGGCCGAAGGGGCCAACTTATACGGTGACGCGGGTTTGACGATTACCTGACTTGCTTCGCCATCGGATAGCCTCCCGTTGCGCCAAATCGGCTTTCTGGCGGACCTCGCCCAACGTATCCCGCCGAGAGATAGAACCGCCGAGCGGTCTCGGTGCTGACCAGCGTGCAAGTCTCCGCGCCGCGCTCGCGCGCCGCCTCCTCCAGCGCAGCCAACATCGCCTTGCTGACGCCGCGAAAGCGCGCGTCGGGCGAGACGTAATTAACAGTGATCTCGCCGGAGTCGGTCACACACCCGACCGCCAGGATCGTATCGTCTTCCGCCGCCAGCAGGAGATTGTTGTCTGGCCGTTCAATCCAGCGTCTGTAATTTTCCGGCGTCTTGCTGGCGAGCCACGCTTCCAGGATTGCTGGATCGCCATGATGGTCCGCCTCGCAGAGTTCGACGATCGAGCGGCGATGAACGGCGCAGGCCGCCTCGGCGTCTGCGATGCGCGCGGGTCGGATTTCCATTACACAAAGATGGCTGAGCGAGGAACGAATGGAAAGCGACGATTCCAAGGAATTCACGGAGCCGACGACCGCTTACTGGCAAGCGATCGAGGCCGACGTTCCCTCGACACGTTTGAACCCGCCGTTCAAGTTCGGTTATCCGGCGCGCCTGCCCGACGGACGCTATCTCATCCTGCCGATCCGCCGCCGTGAGCAGCCAGGACGCGCCGTCGCCTCCTTCATCGCCAATCACGCATCGTTCGAAGTCCTCGACACGCTCGCCGAGCACATGGCCGAGCAAATCGTCGCCAAAGCGCCTGACATTGTCATTGGATTGCCGACCCTCGGCCTGGCGCTGGCGCCGTTGATCGCGCGGCGGCTGGGACATCAAACGTTCGTCCCTTTTGGGACCTCGCGCAAGTTTTGGTACGACGAAAATTTGTCACAGCCGCTGAAATCGCTCACGACCACGCAAGCGGGCCGCAATCTCTACATCGATCCTAATCTCGTTCCCCGCTTGGAAGGACGAAAAGCGATCATCGTCGACGATACGATCAGCACGGGTGCGACGACGCTGGCGGCGATCGAACTCGCCCACCGCGCCGGCGCAGAAATGGTCGGGCTGTCCTTCGCGATGAGTCAAGGAGACCAGTGGCGCGAAGCCTTGACCGCATGCGGACCGCGGCTGCCAAGCTTAGTCTCGTTCGTGTTCCAGAGCCCGCACTTTACGCTGGTCGAGGGCGGCTGGTCGCCCATCTAATGGGAAGGCGGCGCTGAGGTCTTCTCTCACCCATTCGGCAGATGCTGCGCCAGCGCCTCCAGTACCGCCATGCGCACCGCAACGCCCATCTCGACCTGCTCTTTGATCAACGACTGCGCGCCGTCGGCGACAAGCGAGTCGATCTCGACGCCTCTGTTCATCGGTCCTGGATGCATCACCAGCGCGTCCGGCTTGGCGTAGCCGAGCTTTTCTTCGTCGAGGCCGAAATAGCGGAAATATTCTTTAGTCGACGGTATAAAGGCCCCCGACATACGCTCGCGCTGCAGGCGCAGCATCATGACGATATCGGCGTCCTTCAAGCCGGTCTTCATATCGCGGAAGACCTCGACGCCCATATTCTCGATGCCCGCCGGCAGCAAGGTCGAGGGGCCAATCACGCGCACGCGGGCGCCGAGCGCGCCAAGCAAAAGGACGTTCGAACGCGCGACGCGCGAGTGAAGAATGTCGCCGCATATGGCGACCACCAGCCCCTCGATCCGGCCCTTGTTGCGGCGGATGGTGAGGGCGTCCAGCAAGGCCTGGGTCGGATGCTCGTGGGCGCCGTCGCCAGCGTTGACGACCGAACAATCGACCTTGCGCGCCAGCAAATGGACAGCGCCGGCCTGATGATGGCGCACGACGATAATGTCGGGCCGCATCGCGTTGAGCGTCGCCGCAGTGTCGATCAACGTCTCGCCCTTCTTCACCGAGGAATTGGCGACAGACATGTTCATCACGTCGGCGCCCAGTCGCTTCCCGGCCAGTTCGAATGAGGATTGAGTGCGGGTCGAGGCTTCGAAGAAGAGGTTGATCAGGGTGCGGCCACGAAGGGTCGTGCGCTTCTTCTCGATCTGGCGTGAAACCTCGACGGCGGCCTCGGCCATGTCGAGCAGCGTCAAGATGTCCAAAGGCGAAAGCCCTTCGACGCCAAGCAGATGACGATGGGCGAAAGGCGGTCTGTCGGCGGCGAGAAGCATGTAAAATCAGGCCTATAGGCTTAAATAACATCCCAGCGCAAGACGCGTCGCCTCGCGCGTGCTCGCGCGCGACGACTTTTCAACGCCATTTGACAGGCGGCCCGCGCTCCACCATTTTCCGCGCCCAATTTCGCCCCGGTGCGGGGCGGCGCCATATGCGGGCTCACGCCGCCACCCGGCGCTCTGGACCGCTCAAGGAACCAAAACGAATGAAAGTCGTGATCGTCGAATCGCCGTCCAAGGCGAAGACAATCAACACTTATCTTGGCAAGGACTATAAGGTTTACGCCTCCTATGGCCATGTCCGCGACCTGCCGCCGAAGGACGGGTCGGTCGATCCGGACCACGATTTTGCTATGCTATGGGAAGTCGACGGCAAGGCTGGAAAGCGGCTCTCGGAAATCGCTCTGGCCGTCAAAGACGCCGACAAAGTGATTCTCGCCACCGACCCGGATCGCGAAGGCGAGGCGATTTCTTGGCACGTGCTGGAAATCCTCAAGGCCAAACGCGTCATCAAGGACAAGCGCGTCGATCGCGTCGTCTTCAACGCCGTGACCAAGGAAGCGGTCACCGAAGCGATGCGCCATCCGCGCGAGATCGATGAGGCCTTGGTCGACGCCTATCTCGCCCGCCGCGCGCTCGACTACCTCGTCGGCTTCAACCTCTCGCCGGTGTTGTGGCGCAAACTGCCGGGCGCGCGCTCGGCGGGACGCGTGCAATCCGTGGCGCTCCGCATTGTGTGCGATCGCGAATTGGAGATCGAGAAATTCGTCTCGCGCGAATACTGGTCGATCGTCGCACATCTCAAGACCGTGGCCGACGCGCCCTTCACCGCCCGTCTCGTCGGCGCGGACGGCAAGAAGATCAGCCGTCTCGACATCGGCTCGGGAAAAGAGGCTGAGGATTTTAAAACTGCGCTCGAAACCGCGCGTTTCTCGGTCGTCGAAATCGAGTCGAAGCCGGTCAAGCGCCATCCCTATCCGCCCTTCACGACCTCGACCTTGCAACAGGAGGCGTCGCGCAAGCTCGGCTTCGCTCCGGCGCGCACGATGCAGATCGCGCAACGGCTCTATGAAGGCGTCGACGTCGGCGAAGGCGCGATCGGCCTCATCACCTATATGCGAACCGACGGCGTCGATCTGGCGCCCGAGGCCGTCAACGGCGCTCGCTCGCTAATCGGCAGGGAATTCGGCGACAAATATGTCCCGAGCGCTCCACGGCGATACACCGCCAAGGCCAAGAACGCTCAGGAAGCGCATGAAGCGATTCGCCCGACCGACGTGCGGCGACGTCCGCGCGATATCGAACGCCACCTCGAGCCCGATCAGGCCAAGCTCTACGAGCTGATCTGGACGCGCACCATCGCCTGCCAGATGGAAAGCGCCGAGCTGGAGCGTACGACGGTCGATATTCTCGCCGAGGCCGGCCCGCGTAAGCTCGACTTCCGCGCCACCGGCCAGGTCGTGCGCTTCGACGGGTTCCTCGCGCTCTATCAAGAAGGCCGCGACGACGAGGAGGACGAGGATTCTTCGCGCCTGCCGGCCATGGCGCGAGGCGAGAGACTAACCAAGGAGCGCATCGACGCTTCGCAGCATTTCACCGAGCCGCCGCCGCGCTTCACCGAAGCGACTTTGATCAAGCGCATGGAGGAGCTCGGCATCGGTCGTCCTTCGACCTATTCGTCGACAATGGCGGTCCTACGCGATCGCGACTATGTGCGCATCGAGAAGAAGCGCCTGATTCCGGAGGACAAGGGCCGGCTCGTCACGGCGTTCCTCGAAGCCTTCTTCACGCGCTATGTCGGCTACGATTTCACCGCCGAACTCGAAGAGAAGCTCGACAAGATCTCCAACAGCGAGGTCGACTGGAAGGAAGTCCTTCGCGATTTCTGGAAGGATTTTTCCGCTGCGATCGGCGGGACGAAGGAGCTGCGCACGACGCAAATCCTCGACAGCCTCAACGAGCTTCTGGGCCCGCATATTTTTCCGCCCCGCGCCGACGGCGCAGACGCACGGCTCTGCCCCAATTGCAATCAGGGCATGCTGTCGCTGAAGCTCGGTAAATACGGCGCTTTCATTGGCTGCTCGAATTATCCCGAATGCCGGTATACGCGCACGCTCGCGCAAAGCGCCAATGGCGAGGCGCAGGCCGCCGATGGCGATCGGCCGGGTGTGCGGGTGCTCGGCCAGGATCCCGCGACAGGCGACGAGATTTCCGTGCGTGAGGGCCGCTTCGGCGCCTATCTACAGCAAGGCGAAGGCGAGAAGGATGGCGAGAAGCCAAAGCGCTCCTCGTTGCCGAAAGGCCTCTCGCCGGCTGATGTAGCCTTGGAGCAGGCGATCGCTCTCCTATCGCTGCCGCGCGAAGTCGCGCGCCACCCGACCAGCGGCGAGCCGATCCTCGCCGGCATTGGCCGCTACGGGTCTTATGTGCAACACGGCAAGACATACGCCAATCTCGGCAAGGACGATGACATTCTCGAAATCGGCGCCAATCGCGCCATCGATCTCATCGTCGCCAAGGAAAGCGGCGTCGGCGGCGGGCGACGATTTGGCTCCGCGCCGGGCCGTGAACTGGGCGAACATCCGACGCTCAAAGGCCCGGTCTCGGTCAAAGAGGGCCGCTACGGGGCCTATGTGAATCATGGCAAGGTCAACGCCACCTTGCCCAAGGGCACGGACCCTGCCGCGCTGACCTTGGACGCCGCTGTGGCGCTGCTTTCTGAGAAGGCCTCAGGCGGCGGCGGAGGCGGCCGGGCCCTCGGAGAGCATCCATCCGGCGGGGCCGTCACGGTTCGCGCTGGGCGCTTCGGAGCTTATGTCAATTGGGGCAAGGTCAACGCGACCATCCCGAAGTCGGTGTCGCCTGACGACATCACCTTGGACGAAGCCGTCGAACTCATCGCCGAACGCGACGGCCGGCCGGCGAATTCGCGGAAGACCGGCAAAACGAAGGGCGGAAAGGCCGCGCCGAAGGGTGAGGCCTCGGCGCCTGAGAAGTCCCGGCCGGCGGCGAAAAGCAAGGCGCGCAGCGGCGCAGCAAAGACGGCCGCGAAGGCCAAGACTGGAGCCGTCGCGGCTAAAACAAAACGTAAGGCGTGAACAAAACCACGACGATCTTGCTTATGACCTTTGCTTACGCCAATTTCCGCGAAGGGGACTGGGTGGCGCCGAACGCTTGGGACGAGACGCTCTATGGTCAAGCACAGCGCGACCACTCGATTCGACGCTCGGCTCTCGTCCGATGGGCTCTACGGACGATGGGCGCCGCTTTACGATCTGATTTTTGATTTGCCGTTCCATCCTGGCCGTTCGGCGGCAGCGAGAGCCGCCAGCGACGCGGCCGGCGCGAATGGAGAAATTCTTGTCGTCGGCGTCGGCACAGGTCTTGAGCTCGGCCTTTTGCCGAGGAGCGTCAGGGTCGTCGGCATCGATTTATCGAGCCAGATGCTCACCATTGCGCGTGAGCGCGTCGCACGCAAAGGTTTAAGACAAATCAAAGCTTTACAGGTCATGGATGCGGCGGCGCTTGAATTTCCCGCAGCGCGGTTCGACGTCGCCCTCGCCCCTTACGTAATGAGCGTCGTGCCCTCGCCCGCCAAGGCGCTCGACGAAATGTGGCGAGTGCTCAAGCCCGGCGGCCAGATCGTCATCGTCAATCATTTCTCCGCCGAAAGAGGTCTGCGCGCCCGTACTGAAGCGGCGATGGAGAAGTCCGCGGCGTGGCTCGGCTGGCACCCCGTCTTTCCCTTCGCCGCGGTCGGCGACTGGCTCGCTGGTCGCGCCGATGTCGAGCTTGTCGAGAAGCGGCCCATAGCCCCGTTCCGATTGTTCACACTGATCAGGCTGCGTAAGTCGGAGCGCCCGCCGCGTGGTGAACGCGACCAATCCTGACGCTCGGCCCATCCGGGATGAGCTATTTGCTCCGCTAATCCCTACTCGGGCACCCACAGGGAACGAGATCTCGCTCGCCATTATATTTTTTCCGACCCGCTTTAATTCGCCAGAGATAATTCGTAATTTGTTCTAATTCTCGGGAAACCTCGGAATTACTTCATCGTTTAAGACCCTAAAGGATCAGGCGCATGGACGTCGTCGCCTTTCAAAAAAATGCTCCGGATAGCGCCGGGGAATCACATTTAAAACCAATTTTGAGACGCGCCCGTTTCGTCTTGGAAGGGGCAATTTGCGGCGTCGCCGCCATTGGCGTTTTCACCGACTATCTCGGCGTCGCTAAACGCGACGCAGTTGACCTGATCGGCGCCCTTTTTGGCGCTATCGCCGTGCTGATCGCCCTCACGTTTCGAAATTCCGACCAGAGGTCGAAATAAGGGGTCGGGAACGACGTGGCGATTTCACAGACGATCGCGGCATTTGTTGCCGAGAACATTGACCAATTGACTCTCGCAATTGGGGCGCTGACGGTTCCGATGAAAATTCTTCATCGGAAGAAGAAAGGAATTGCACCTGCCGCCACACGGGTGAGATGTGGGAATGACTTTCTCAACGGATGCATGATTGCGCCTTTCACGCTCCTGGGCCTTTCAATTTTTTCCACTAGCCTGACTGAGCACCTTCAAAAAGGGAATGGAGCGGTGTTGTCGATCGCTGGCGGAATTGGTCTAATTTTTATCGCGGGGGAACTCCTCGCTTAGTGATTCCGGATCAATCCTCACGGCGTACGGATCGATCCTTCAGCGTTGTAGCTATGAAGGCGCGATCACGGGCCAGCGATCGACGATGCGGTCTTGCGAGAAGACCGCGATCGGGCCGAAAAGCTGCAGCACGAACTCGCTCTGCGTCGGCCGCAGAAAGGCGAAGTCGTCCGGCTCGACTGCGGCATCATCCAGCAGCGTCATGAATTGTTGATTAGTGGAGACGCCGAGAATCGCGTTTGGCTTCATGCCGGGCGGATAGACTGGGACGCCCATCCATTTGCCGCCGTAAAGAAAACAGCCTCGCTTCGGAAACAGACCAAGCTTTTGAAGGATCCAAGAGCTTCCGTCGAGCCCCGGCGCCATCGCATTGACGACCTTGAGGATCGGCGTTGCGATGAAGATCGCCGGCTTCAGCTCCGCCAGGCTGGGAACATCGAAATCGCTCGGCAGCACGAAGGCCGAGCCCATCGAGATTTCATTGGCGCCGACCGCGCCGTCATAAAGAAGCGCGGTCGAGCTGCCGCCGACATTGAGGATGCTTCTTTGCTCCGCGCCGAGCCGGTCCACGAAGCGCGCAAAGAGTTCTCTTGTCTTGGCCAGCGCCTTTGCCGGTCCGCCGAGCCAGCGCGGCACATGATTGATATGAGCCTCATACGCCATCACGCCTTGGCAATGGAGCCGAGGATGCGCCGCGAGCGTTTGCAGCGCTTTCGTCAGCGCGTCGGGATTTGGATAGCCGCCGCGGTGCAAGCCAACGTCGACCTCGAAGCAGAAGCGTATATCGACGCCGAGCGCCTCGGCGACGGCGCCATAGGCCGCAAGACGTTCATCCGTATCGACAAGCCAGACGATGCGCGCCGTCTCCGCTGGATCGCGATCGAGAAGCGCGCGGCGCAGGCCGCCGACCGGCATAGGCTTACCGAGCAGCAAGTCTGCTGTTCGAAATTCATCGAGCACCGCCGCGCTGATCGGCAGGTGAAAGGTCATGAACAGATTTGTCTCGAAAGCTTCGGCGATTCTTGCGAGCAAAGGCGGCGACGGCAGGGACTTGTCGACGATGCGCAGGCGCAAAGCAGGCGCAAGCTTCGATTTGATGATCGCGATGTTCTCGTCCAATCGATCCAGATCGAGAATGAGAGACGGCTGATGGATCTCTGCGTCGCCGAGCGCCTCCGAAAGGCGCGCAAAATAGGGATCGGCTTTCACGTTTCAACGCCGAGAAGACGCGCCATATAGGGCGTCACGAAACGGTTCTCCGGGTCCATTTCACGGCGTATCTCCATCGCGTCCTTCCAGCGCGGATAGAGGCCGGCGAAATCCTTGGCGGTCAGGCTGTGCATCTTGCCCCAGTGCGGCCGGCCGCCATGACGGCGAAAAATCTGCTCTGCGGCGTTGAAGAAAGGGAGCGGGTCCTCCGGCGCGCCATGATGGACGGCGATCGAGCAACTCGGCCGTTTGTAAAACGGGCTAAGCCAATTTTCGTCGGCCGCGACCACCCTGACCTCTATCGGAAAGTAGACTTCGGGAAACCGCGTTTCCAGCAAGGCGATGGTCGCGCGCAACGCTTTAGCGCCTTCCTCGAGAGGCAGATGATATTCCATCTCGTTGAATTTGACGTTGCGTTCGGAAGCAAAAACGTTCAGCCATTCCTCGACATAATCTTCGCGCGGCGTCCTGGCGATCGCCGCGCCGATCAGCAACTTGCGCAGCCAAGGCGCGCGTTTAAGGTAGTTGCGCAAAGTACGAAGCGTCGCCAACCCCTCGTCGTCATCATTGGCCGGCCGCTTTGTCGCCGACGTCGCGGCGATTTCGCTGGTCACCATCATGGCCTGACCCGAAAAGGGGATATAGAAAAACTCGACCGATCTCTTTTCAGTCATCACGCGCTCGAACCGATCGAGCACGCCGGCGACAGGCTCGCACCAGCGGCGGCGGCGCAAGCGATAGGTTCGTTCATTGCTGATCGTGACTTCGGTCACGGCGCCGAACGCGCCGAGCGACACAGCCGTCGCAGCGATCGCGTCCGCATTCTCGGCGCGGGTGAATTCGCGCGGCCCGCCGCGACCGTCGATGAATCGGATCGCTTCGAGTTGCGCCGGATAGGCGCAAAGCCCGATCCCCGAGCCATGCGTCGAGGTGGCGAGCGCGCCGCCAAAGCTTTGCTTGTCGATATCGCCCATGTTGGGAAGCGCCTGCCCGACTTCGTGCAAAAGTTTCGTCATGGCGCCAATCCGCGTGCCCGCGCCTACTCTCGCCTGCAGTTTTTGCGGATCATGCGATTTGAGGCCCTGAAAATTATCGAGCGAAAGAATAGTTCCTTCGCTTTTCACCAAAGGCGTGAAGGAATGGCCGCAGCCGACGAAACGGATCGGGCCTGGCGAGGTCCTGATCGCGTCGGCAAGCTCTTCTTCGCTTCTCGGCGCGGTAATCACCTTCGGCTCGGCGACGACGAAGCCCGACCAGTTCCGCCATGTCTCCCTTTGGCTCACGTCATAACTCCGGCGTTTCGGCGCAGAGCCGCCAGGAAAAGGCCAAATAGCGCGAGGCTGACCACAACCGCGCAGATCGCAAAGAGAGGCACTGCGCTGGCGTCGTCGCCGGTCACGAAGGCGGAGGCGACGAGAGGACCAAGCGCCACGCCGCAAAAAATGGCCGCCGGCGCCAAGAGAGCAGCGCTTCGCGAGGAATCGGCGGCGACGGTTTGTCCGACCTGGAAGGGAATAACGAAAAGCCATACGAAGCCGATCGCGAGCACGGCCAGCCAGAACATCGGCAATGAGATTCCGACTTCCACGATAGCGGTTGCGGCGATAGCGACGAGGCCGCAGACAAGAACGACCGGCCGATAACTGATGCGCTCTTGCAGCCATGTCGCGGCGAGCGCGCCGAGGACTTGCACGCCAAGATTGGCGGACACCATGAAGGCGATTGTTTGCGCGTCGATGCCATGCCGCGCGCCAAGCGGCTCGAGAAACGCCCAGATCGCGCCAATGCACATGAAGAAAGTCAGGACGCTGAGCAGGGCCAGAATGGCCCTGATGGTAAGGACGCCATCCATACTTCCGCCCTGTTTTGGGATCGTGCCATACTCTGCTGGAACGAGAAGGGCTGGGGCGAGCGAGGCCGCGCTGACAATCCCCAGGGCGATGAAACCAGCATTGGCGCCCAAGCCGTCCGCAGCCGGCGGCGAGTGAATGACCCATTTGCCGAGGCCGAAGGCGATCACGCATTGGGCGAGAGTCTGCAAGGCGACGAAGAATCCGGTCAGACGCTCGGCGCGGCGCGAGCGCGCGATGAGTTCGATCGACACCGCGACCATGCAGCCTTCGACCGCCCCCGCTAAAGTACGGACAATCAGGAGCGCATTCGGAGAAGTCGCGAGCGACACCGCATAATCGAGCGCCGCCAGCGCGAGAACGAGGATGGCGGATTTCAGCCTAAGACGCGTTGAGAAGATTGTCGTCGCCAGCGCCGAGCCGAGGCCGATTGCGATAATCTCGGCGGTCGCGATCAGCCCGAG
>JASLHV010000023.1 GCA_030153205.1 Roseiarcus sp.
CATCGCAATGTCATGTGTCCTACGTTCCTCCGTCAATACGATAGCGCAGGAACTTATTCGGCAGCCGATTTGTACGATGCAATTTTTGCTCGCACGCGGCTTTTCCGGCAGGTCCAGTCGTGGTTCGACACATGTGACATCGTCGCGATGCCGACTCTTTCGCGAACGGCTCTGCCAATCGATCAGGATTTCTTTCGGCCAATCGACATCGATGGCGAGCTCACGCCGAATCTTCGTGGCGCGTGGTACCCCTATACGATGCCGTTCAATCTGACGGGTAATCCCGCGGTGAGTTTGCCATGCGGTTTTGATTCGGTCGGTTTGCCGATCGGCATTCAGCTTGTCGGCAAGTGCGGCTCAGACCATCTCTTGCTAAGAACGGCGGCGGCGTTGGAGAGCGCGCTTTGGATTCAAAATAAGCCTCAGTTGGGCGAAAATGAATAAAATCTGACAAGTTTCGCTGCGGCGGAATTGTTCTAGTTCATAATTGATCTCTTAGTACTGTTTCGGCTCAGGCGCAATGAACCAACCATCTTATAACCTGACTTTTAAAATTTTGAACGCGCGTGGCTGGCGCGCACGCGGCCGAAGCGTTAGACCAGAGCGGCAACCGAAAGATGAGTGAGAGTCGACGAACAACCTCTAGCATATTCGCCAAAAGGCGAATATGAATCTGATTTGAAATTTTATTGGGCCTATTTTTATTGATTGGCTTGGCATTATCGGAGCCTAATTTGACTGCGTACTGAGGGAACGTTTGTCGCCTCACGGCGGCGTTAATGAGGACGAATTTTCTTCGATGAATGCGCTTGATCAGGCGGCAACCGAAAATCTGCCACTTTACGAAGTGATCTATCGCGTCCTACGCCAACAGATCGCCGACGAGTCCTTGCCTAAAGGGCTCGTACTCGGCGAGGCGGCGGTCGCGCGGATTTTTCAATCGAGCCGAGCGCCGGCAGGGGCCGCGTTGAGGCGCCTGAAGAGCGAAGGATTCTTGCACAGTTTCCGCGGGCGCGGCCTGTTGATCGGAAGCAGCGAGGGGCTCAAACCACGCCGGCTCGGCTTGATCGAGGCCGGGTTGAGACTGCCGAAAGCGGACGCCGCCGATCTCAAGATACGTAATCGGCGGCTCAGGATTTATCCCGAGGTTGAACGCATCGTCGCGTCTTATCTCCCGTATGGGCGATTTCAGCTCAACGAGAGCCTGCTCGCGGAACATTACGGCGTCAGCCGAACCGTCGCGCACGAAGTGCTAACCCAGCTCGATCGTATCGGCTTGGTCGCCCAAGATCGCAACCGCCGCTGGTACGCCGGCCCGTTGAAGCTCGAAAGCATGCGCGAACATTTTGAAGTGCGTTGGCTTTTGGAGCCGGTGGCGCTTGGCCAGGCCTTTCCTTCGCTCGTTCGTGACGATCTCATAGCGAAGCGAGAGCGCGTAAAAAAGACGCCGTACGGCGAGCACACGCCGACAAGCCTCGAGCGGCTCGAGCGCGATTTGCATATTGATACCATATTGCAATGCTCGAACAGCCGTCTCAGGGACGTCATTGTCCGTAGCCAGCTTCCGCTCATCGGGCATAGTATGTTCCAGCGTCTCCTCGACGCCGAAAAAGTTGAATTGATGTGCGCCGAGCATATCGAAATATTCGATAGGCTGATCGCCGACGATCCTGAAGGAGCGAAGAAAGCGCTGGAGAGGCATCTCAGGCGTTCCTTCGCTGTGCATCACGATCGGCTGGGAACAATGGGCGCTTTGCCGGAAGCGCAACGCGTTCCTTTCTTGGTTCCCGCTGATTGAAAGACGATAAGAGCCTCAGATAAGCTGAGGCGTACGTCGACGGCGCTACTTGTGAAATCAGCCGCCGAAACGCGCCCAGGCGCCGCCGAGGCTTTGTAAGGTTTGAGGAAGCTTTTTCTCGAGATCGGCATTGGCGATGAGCGTGATCACGTCGCTTTCACCGGTCGGATCTTCAAGCGTTGCAAATTGGCTATCGACCAAAGAGGCCGGCATATAATGATCTTTGCGGCCGCCGACTCTTTGCAGCATCATCGCTTCGTCGCCTTCGAGAAAAAGGAAACGTAACGTCGCGCCGACCCGCGCGCGCAGCCGGTCGCGATAGGCTCGTCGCAAGGCGGAGCAGGCGACGATCAACCCCGCGGGATGACCGACAGGATCGGCAAGCGCCGTTCCAATTCGGTCGAGCCAGGGCCAACGGTCCTCATCGCTGAGAGGCGTACCGCTCGCCATTTTGGTTCGCGCTTCCGACGTATGAAGATCATCGCCGTCGATGAATTCGATTTGGCAGATTTTTGCGAGACGCAGACCAACGGTCGTCTTGCCGCTGCCGGAGACGCCCATGACAACAAGGGCGAGCCGATCAGGAAAATTTTTGAAAGAAATCGACATGAGGAGCACCAATGCGGGAGGGCGAGTGTAAAGGCCGGCGAGCATAACGCTGGCGCGATGGGGCTTAAATATTTTACTCTCGGCTTCGCTCGTCGTCACAACGCTTTTCAAGCGGAACGCGACTATTCCTTTAATAAGCGGAAGCCTTGACGAATTCCCTTCATCTCGAGGCCGCCTTGCGGAATATGGGATTGATCCTGCCGCACGAGGCCGCGCGTGTCGAGCCGCTTGCTGGCGGCGTTTCCTCCGATATTTCGCTCGTCGAGGTCAACGGGCGACGCTTCTGTGTAAAGCGAGCGCTGAGCCAACTCAAGGTCGCGGCTGTGTGGCGAGCGCCGGTCCGTCGCAACGCGGCCGAGGCGGCTTGGATGCGCGCGGTCGCCGCTTGGTTGCCGCATGCCGCGCCAATTGTGCTCGGCGAAGATGACGAGGCGGGTCTCTTCGCCATGGAATACTTCGAGCCCAGCGATCATCCCCTCTGGAAGACCGAGCTCCTAGCCGGGCGCGTCGATGTGTTATTCGCGGCGGCCGTGGGGCGGGACCTTGCGACGATCCACGCGAAAAGCGCCGCCGATCCCAGCATCGCGGCAAGGTTCGCCAACGACGAGACATTCGAGGCGATTCGGATCGAACCCTATCTGCGCGCGACAGGACGCGCCCATCCCGCCTTGGCGAATGCTTTCGACGCATTGGCGCGCCGCACAGCCGCCACCAGGAGGGCACTCGTCCACGGCGACGTTAGTCCGAAGAACATTCTCATCGGGCCGCGCGGTCCAATTTTTCTCGACGCCGAATGCGCATGGTACGGCGATCCGGCATTCGACCTCGCGTTTTGCCTCAATCATTTGCTCTTGAAGGGCGCGCGGATCGAAGCGGCGCGTGCGCCCTATCTCGATGCTTTTCGTGCGCTTGCCGACGCTTATCTTGCGGGCGTTGTCTGGGAGTCGACGGACGCTCTCGAAACCCGCGCCGCCTCACTCCTGCCGGCATTGTTTCTTGCCCGCATTGATGGCAAATCGCCGGTCGAATATTTGACGAGCGATATCGAGCGCAATCTTGTTCGCGCCTTTGCGACGCCGATGATCGCGGCGCCGCCGCGTCGTTTGAGCGATATCGCGGAAAAATGGGGCTCTTATCGGTGAGCGAACCTGTCATCCAATCGGTAAAAGGCCGTCGCATTTGGGATTCGCGCGGACGGCCGACGATCGAGGCGGAAATGACCTTGAGCGACGGCGCGGTCGGGCGCGGCATTGCGCCGGCCGGGGCGTCGCGCGGTAGCCGCGAAGCGATCGACAAACGCGACGGCGGCGTTCGTTTTGGCGGCCTTGATGTGCAGGGCGCGCTGGCCGGTCTGCGCGACGAGATCGCGCCGGCGCTCGCCGGTCTCGATCCATTCGACCAGGTGAGCGTCGATGCGCGGCTCATCGAACTGGACGGAACCCCGGACAAATCGCGGCTTGGCGGCAATGCGCTGACCGCGGTTTCGCTGGCGACGCTCGCCGCCGCGGCGACGAGTCGCGATTTGCCTTTGTGGCGCTATCTTGCCGGCGCCGGGCCTGCGCTCATCCCCCTGCCGGAAATTCAAATTTTCGGCGGCGGCGCTCATGCCGGCCGACGGGTCGATATTCAGGACTTCATGGTCATGGCGCCGCGCGCCTGCAGTTTCGCGGAGGCGCTGGAGATAACCGCGGAAGTCTATCGCGCCGCGGGACAAATCATGATCGAACGCGGCCTGCTGCAGGGCGTCGCGGACGAAGGCGGCTGGTGGCCGGCCTTTTCGAACAATGAAGAAGCGCTTGATACGTTGACGCGATCGATCGAGCGTGCTGGCTTTACGCCCGGCGAACAGGTTGCGATCTCGCTCGACGTCGCCGCTTCTGAATTCGGGCGCGACGGCCGCTATCGTCTTGGCCTCGAAGGCCGCGAATTGGATCGTGACGGACTTGCGGAATATTTGCTGCGCTGGTGCGAGCGCTATCCGATCCTGTCGATTGAAGACCCTTTTGCGGAAGACGACCCCGAGGGCTTTCTTCGCTTCAACGCGGCGGTCGGCGATCGCATTCAGATTATCGGCGACGATTTCTTGGTTACCAGCGCCGAGCGCGTTCGCGCCGCCGCCGGCGACAAAAGCGTCAATGCGGCGCTCATCAAGGTCAATCAGGCGGGTACGGTCAGCGAAGCGAAAGCCGCCTGCGATGAAGCCCGTCGCGCCGGCATGGGCGCGATTGTTTCGGCTCGCTCCGGCGAGACGGAGGACGTTGCTATCGTTCATCTCGCCATCGGTTGGAGCGCCGGTCAACTCAAGGTTGGCTCCTTTGCGCGATCGGAGCGGATGGCGAAATGGAACGAAGCGCTGCGCATCGAAGAATCGCTTGGCGCGACGGCGCGTTTCGCTGGGATAGCGGCTCTGCCGGTCGGGCGGCATCGGGCGAGCCCATAAGCCGCTTCCGGGAAAGACTTACGTCTCACGCAGCGATCGCGGTCCGATCGCCGTTGGCGCGATAGGAAAGCGCCTCGGCGAGATGGATGCGTTGGACCGCGCCGCCGCCGTCGAGATCGGCTAAAGTACGCGCGAGCTTGAGCACGCGGTGATAGCCCCGCGCAGATAGCCGCATACGTTCGGCCGCCTCGCGCAACAGGCCATGCGCGGCAGCGTCCGCCTGGAGCGCCTCCTCGACGATTCCCGCCGGCGCGGCGGCGTTGCAAGTCACCAGCGGCAAGCCGAGGGCGCGATAGCGCTCGCCCTGAATCTCGCGCGCCGCCGTAACCCGCTCGGCCACTTCCAGCGAACCTTCGGCCGGCGCTGGCAATAAAAGATCCGCCGCCGATACGGCGGGCACGTCGATCATCAGATCGAAGCGATCAATCAGAGGCCCTGAGAGCCGCGCTTGGTACTGGGCCATGCAACGTTGATTCGGACCGCGCGCACAGGCGTAGCCCGGTTCGCTGGCGTGGCCACAGCGGCAGGGGTTCATTGCGGCGATCAATTGAAACCGCGCGGGGTACACGATCCGATGATTGGCTCTGGCGATCGCCACTTCGCCCGTCTCGAGCGGTTGGCGCAAACTGTCGAGCGCCTGCGGACTGAACTCCGGCAATTCGTCGAGAAACAACACGCCTTGATGGGCGAGTGAAATCTCGCCGGGCCGCGCATGAACGCCGCCGCCGACCAACGCCGCCATCGAAGCCGAATGGTGCGGCGCGCGAAAGGGACGCCGGTCGGTCAAAGCGCCGCCGGCGAGGTTGCCGGCGATCGAATGGATCATCGAGACTTCAAGCAGTTCGCGCGCCGACAGCGGCGGCAGGATCGACGGCAGCCTCTGCGCGAGCATGGATTTGCCGGCGCCCGGCGATCCGCTCATCAAAAGATTGTGCCCTCCGGCCGCGGCCACTTCCAGCGCGCGCTTGGCGTTCTCCTGGCCTTTGATGTCGCGGAGGTCGGGCATGGGACCGCTCGGCGCGCGCAGGGCGGGCGCGGGCCGGCTCAGCACTTGGGTTCCCTTGAAATGATTGGCGAGCTGAATGAGCGAACGCGGCGCGAGAATATCGAGATCGCTCGAGGCCCAAGCCGCCTCGGCGCCGCAAGCGGATGGGCAGATAAGTCCATGGCCTCGCGCATTGGCCGCGATCGCGGCGGGGAGCGCGCCGGCGACAGCACTTACGGCGCCGTCAAGCGCCAATTCGCCGATCACCGTATAGCCTTGTAAGGCGTCCGCCGGCACAGCGCCGATCGCAGCCATGACGGCCAGGGCGATCGGCAGGTCGTAATGGCTGCCCTCTTTCGGCAGATCGGCCGGCGCGAGATTGACCGTGATCCGTTTAGCGGGCAGCGCCAATCCCGAAGCGATCAGCGCCGCACGGACGCGTTCTCGCGATTCTCCCACCGCTTTGTCGGCGAGACCGACAATCATAAAGGCGATTGAACCGCCAGTAATCTGCACCTGGACATCGACCGGCCGAGTATCGACGCCCTCAAAAGCTACGGTGGATACGCGCGCAACCATGCCGCCCCCGAGATATCTCGTCCCACAAGAACATTCACAGAACAAACCATCGAAAGCAAGTGAAATATGACCGCGCAGTATTGAACCCTATTGTCAATTAGATAAGTGTATGCTTATGTGTTACTCATGGTCGCGAACGACGTTTTCAAAGCGCTGGCGGATCCGACCCGTCGGGCGATTTTCGAGAAGCTCGCCGAGGGCGGCATGAACGCGACGGCCCTGCGCGACGGCATGGAAATCAGCCAGCCTGCGGTTTCGCAGCATCTCGCCGTCCTGCGCGCCGCCGGACTGGTCCGCGAGCAGCGACTGGGCCGGTTCGTCAATTATGAAGTCGATCCGAACGGCGTCGCCGGTATTGGGCGATGGCTGGAGCGCTACCGCGCCTATTGGCCTGAACGAGTCAATGATCTCAGGAACGTTCTAAAGGAAATGGATCAATGAGCGACACGAACGACGTCGATCCGGAGCGGAGCGTATCGGGCGAATATGATCTCGATGCGCCGCCAGAAAAAGTATGGCGCGCGATGACCGTTCCCGCCATTCGCGAGCGCTGGCTGCCAGGCGTCGTACTCAGCAACCCGGAACCAACCGAAACCTCCGTGGGCCGAAAGGTCCGCTACCGGATGCGCGATAAGGATGATTCTTTCGGCGACAGTGTGGTGACATTCGAGGTGCGGCCCAATGGCGGGGGCGGCGCGACGTTGCGTATCCTCCACGAACTCAGGGAAAGCCGAATCGTCGCGCCGACGCCCGCCCCGGCCAATCGCAATCGGCCTCCGCAGATGCGCGCGGCCTGACGTCCAAGATTTCGTCTCGTCAAACAATTCGTCTCGTCACAGAAGAGGAGTCGCCAATGCGCGAAACGATGGAGCTCGTCCCGATGGTCGTCGAACAATCGAGTCGCGGCGAGCGCTCGTTCGACATTTATTCAAGGCTCTTACGCGAGCGCATCCTCTTCGTCACCGGCGAAGTCAATGACGGGATGGCCTCGCTGGTTTGCGCGCAATTGCTCTTTCTCGAAGCCGACAATCCCAAAAAGCCGATCCATATGTACATCAATTCTTACGGTGGCGTCGTGACCAGCGGCCTTGCGATGTACGATACGATGCGTTTCGTCCGCGCGCCCGTGCATACTTTATGCATGGGGACGGCGCGTTCGATGGGCTCGTTTCTCTTGATGGCGGGCGAGCCGGGCTTTCGGACCGCTCTGCCCAACGCCAGCCTGCACGTGCATCAGCCGCTCGGCGGTTTCCAGGGGCAGGCCTCCGATATCCTCATTCATGCCGAGGAAATGCGGCGCACCAAACAACGCTTGACCAAGCTTTACGCCCAGCACTGCGGTCGCACTTATGAAGAGACAGAGCGCGCGCTCGACCGCGATTGTTTCATGACGGCGGAAGAGGCCCGGGCCTGGGGGCTGATCGATCAGATATGTTCGGAGCGCCCCTTGGCGGCGTGAGCGCATGGTATAGCGAGACGGCGTATTTTCGCGGAGAGTCTCGTGGCGCGCACCGATTTCACCAGTCCCCGGCTTTTTATCGATGCGCCCCTAGCCGAGGGCACGACGCTCACGCTGGCCCCCGAGCAAGCGAACTACCTCATCAATGTCTTGCGCCTGCGGGACGGCGCCCAGATCCTCGTCTTCAACGGCCGCGACGGAGAATTCTCCACGACCTTGACGCAGCCGTCGCGCAAGAGTGCTTCATTGGCGGTCGGCGCGCGCTTGCGTCCGCAAGAGACCGCCGCCGATCTCGATTATCTCTTTGCGCCGCTCAAACATGCGCGCCTCGACTATATGGCGCAAAAGGCGGTGGAGATGGGCGCGCGTCGGTTGCGCCCGGTCATGACCAGACGAACCCAGGCGAGCCGGATCAATCTCGATCGCCTGCGCGCCAACGCCATCGAGGCGGCGGAGCAATGCGGCGTGATCTGGATACCGGAAATTGCGCCCGACATCGCGCTCGACAAAGTGCTTTCTGAATGGCCGTCGGACCGGCTTCTCATTTTTTGCGATGAGGACGCGCCGCTCGCCGATCCGATCGAGGCGCTTTCGAGCGTCGCGGCGCGAAGCCAGGCGATCGCCTTGTTGATCGGCCCGGAAGGCGGATTTGACACGGCCGAGCGCGACGCAATCCTGCGCCTACCCAATGTGCTGCGCCTTTCGCTGGGGCCGCGCATTTTGCGCGCCGACACGGCCGCGGTCGCCGCGCTCGCCCTTATCCAGGCGCGGCTTGGCGATTGGCGAGGATAGAAAGGCCCGCTTTGTGGCGCGATCGACACGCCTCGTCAAAAAACTGACGTAAAGATCGACGCCGCCCAGAAGGCGCCATGAAGTCAATCCAAAGGTTACGATCTTGTTTTAGCGTTACGTTCGAATCACGCCGTTAAACGATCGCAATCGAGGCTCGCGGATGGGTCGTCTGGGTTTGGGGATTTTAGCGGCTGCCGCTGTAGCGGGGGTTGCGCACGGGCAGGATGCGCCTTCGAACGGCAAGAATAATCCGCTGGCCGCGGAAGCCGCCGCCGCCAATGCACATTGCGCTGCGCTCGGCGAGGGTTTTTTCGCCGTAGCCGGCTCCGCGACCTGTATGAGAATCAGCGGCCATGTGAGCGCAGGCGTGGGTTTTGCGACGGGAAACGTAGCTGGTCACGCTTTCGGCGCGACCCGGACAGGCAGCGTGACCGAAGAAGGAATGTCGAGCGACGTGCGTTTCGATACGCCGATGGGCCCGGGCCGTATCTATGTTCACGTCGGCAACGCGAATGGCTCGCGTTGGCTGGTCGAGGGTCAGTAGGCTGCCTCCTCGAAGATAGGCTCAACCGTCTTGCGCCAGGGCCCGGCATAGCGGGCAAGCCAGTCCTCGGCCGCTGTTTGGCCCGTTTCGACAATCCTCTCGAGTGGTTCGAGATAAATCGTCTCGTCACGACCACTCGCATCGCGCCGCCCACGGCGCGCGAGCCCGGCGCGCGAAATGGCGAGGACGTCCCGCGCGACGTCGCGAACGCTGCGCCCGCCAATCCTCGCGGCCAGCGCGAGGCGAGGAACATTGTCGCGTAGCTTCTGCCTCTCCTCGGCGCTCCAAGCATTGATGAGTTCAAGGGCGGCGTCGAGCGCGATGGAATCGTAGTAAAGGCCGACGAACAGCGCCGGCAGCGCGCAAATCCTTTCGCGCGGACCGACGTCGGCGCCGCGCATTTCGAGATAACGCTTCAGGCGCACCTCCGGAAAAATCGTCGAGAGGTGATTGACCCAATCGGACATGGTCGCCCGTTCGCCAGGCAGGGCGGCGAGGCGACCGGCGAGGAGGTCGCGAAAGCTCGCGCCCGCGACATCGTGATAATGTGCGCCGCGTTTGACGAAATACATCGGCACGTCGAGCGCGTAATCGACGTAGCGTTCAAAGCCCATGCCGGACTCGAAAGCGAAAGGCAGCATGCCGGCGCGGGCATTGTCTGTGTCGCGCCAAATCTCAGAGCGGCCGGAAAGAAGCCCGTTCGGCCTGCCTTCGAGGAAAGGCGAATTGGCGAAAAGCGCTGTCGCAATGGGCTGCAGAGCCAGACCGACGCGCAGTTTCTTGACCATGTCGGCTTCGCTCGAAAAATCCAGATTGGCCTGAACGGTCGCGGTGCGGAACATCATGTCGAGACCCCGTGACCCGACTCTCGGCATATAGCGCGCCATGATCTGATATCGGCTCTTGGGCATGACGGGCGTTTCGGCCAGCGTCCATTTCGGACTCAGGCCGAGAGTGAGGAAACCAATGCCGAGCGCGCTGCCCACATTGGCGACATCGGCGAGGTGTCGTTCAATTTCCGCGGCCGTTTCGTGAATTGTCGTGAGCGGCGCGCCCGACAATTCGAATTGGCCGCCCGGCTCCAGCGAAATCGCGCCGCCGCCATTCGCATCATATAG
This sequence comes from Roseiarcus sp., assembly GCA_030153205.1. GTDB lineage: Bacteria > Pseudomonadota > Alphaproteobacteria > Rhizobiales > Beijerinckiaceae > Roseiarcus. The sequence continues at coordinate 10,325 of JASLHV010000023.1, forward strand.
GCCGATCAATCGACCTTCATCGAGGATCGACTCCCAGCCGAGTTTGGCCTGCATTCCTTGCAGCAGCGCCTGGATTCCCTTCGCCCCTTCAAATGCAACCGGCGCATGGCTCCCGCGAAAGAAAGGGATCTTTTCGTGTTCAGTGCCCACGCGAAACTGGTCCGCGGGCTTACATCCCTGCTCAAACCAAGCAACAAGCGCATCGCGCGACTCGATGGAACTAGCGTCGGTAATGTCGCGGGCCATGAACCGTTCCGGGAAGACGAGCCCGGAGAACCCGGCTCGCAGGCCGGTTAGATAGTCGGCCCGGCGCGACAACGCAACGAAGGCGTCCAAGGGGCCAGGATTGAAATAGCCGCTAATGGCTGTGTTTTATCTTAGGTATTCCAGCGACCTATTCTTCACCGATATTGAGCTTTATATAAATCGGGGCGTTTGTAATCCGAAAATATACTATTTGAGGCCAAGATTACGGCTGCGATGCGCCTTCATCGGGACAGCATTGAGGAGCGAGAACAGGGCAATGCGGGATCAATGGCTGCGTTTCCTGACCGATGAGAGCGGCGCCACCGCCATCGAATATGCCATCATTTGCGCGTGCATGTTTCTGGCGATCATCGGGGCGGTCACCACTTTCGCCTCCCGCGCGACCACGATGTTCAACGAAATAGCGTCCAACGTCTCCCATTCGCCATGAGTTGAGCGGATCGCTCTTTTAGCGACCCGCCCGATATTTTAAGTCTCAAGCCTTCACGTGGTCCAGAAATCCCGTGATGGCTTTCAGGCGGCCATCCGTGGCGACAACGCCGAAATCCGTGCCGCAGGCGATCGGCTCCGCGGCCGGCGCCGCAAGTTTCCAAGAAAAGCGCACACGATCGCCATGGCCATCGGCCTGGCCCGACAGGGCAAAGCGGTGGCCGGGAAAGCGCTGATGCACGGCGCCGATCAAAGCGTCGATTTCATCGTGGCCGCGGCCCGTCATCATCGGATCGACGTAAGTGGCGTCCTCAGTCCAGGCGCTCGCGATAAGCGCCTTGCGGGCGCCTTGATCGACTTCGTTCCAGGCCGCGATATAATCTTCGGCGATTTTTGCAGCGTCCGTCATTTCGATGTCTCCGAGTCTGGCCGGACCATTCCGGCTGGTCGCGAAGATCGCTGCGGCGCGGCCGCGGGTCGATTACGGCTGAGGTAATGGCGAGCGCGACCTCGGCCGCTTAATGTCCCGCCATGCAGTCTCAAGCCTTCTCTCAATCCTCCAGCCACAAACCGGCGTCGATCGGCGAACGCCTTCGTCACTGGCGACAAATGCGCCGTTTGAGTCAGCTCGATCTTGCCTGCGAGGCGGAGATTTCGACGCGCCATCTCAGCTTCATCGAGACCGGACGGTCGACGCCAAGTCGAGAGATGGTGCTGCATCTTGCTGAGAGCCTCGAAGTGCCGCTGCGCGAGCGCAATGCGCTTTTGCTGGCGGCCGGATACGCGCCGGCCTTCCAGGCCCGGACCTTGGGCGATCCAGCTTTGCGCCCAGTGCGCGAAGGGATCGATGCGCTTCTCGCCGCGCATGAACCTTTTCCGGCCCTTGCTGTCGATCGCCATTGGACGTTGATCGCCGCCAATCGGGCGCTCGCTCCGCTCACCGCAGGCGCGTCGGAAGAATTGCTGAAACCGCCGGTCAATGTGTTGCGCCTCAGCCTTCATCCGCAAGGTGTCGCGCCGCGCATCGTCAATCTGGCCGAGTGGCGCGATCATCTCCTGTACCGTTTGCGTCGCCAGCACGCCGATTCCGCCGATGAGGCGATCGGGGAGCTGATCGATGAACTTGCGAGCTACCCTTGCGGTCCAACGCGGCCGCGCAGCGCCGACGCCTTAGCGCAAACCATCGCCGTTCCGCTCCGGATCAGGACCGATCACGGCGTGTTATCGTTTCTCAGCGCGACAATGATGTTTGGCGCGCCGCTCGATGCGACGCTTTCGGAGATCGCTCTGGAGACGTTTCTTCCCGCCGACGCCGAGACGGCCGCCGCGCTGCGGCTCAGCCGATCTGCTTAAGGCGTCGCTCCTGGCGAGCGATAAGGCGCTCGATGTCGGCGATATCGCTGGCTGAAAGCGTCACGCCTGGCTTGCGCAAGGCGGCCGACGCAATCGCGCCCCGCTTGGCGAGGATGTATTTGCGCACCGCCAGGCCGGCGCCTTGCTGCTGTTCGTAGCGGGCGAGCGGCAAATAGGCGTCGAAGATGTCGTGGGCCCTGTCCTTGTCGCCAGCCTGATGCGCCTTTACCACGCCGACCATCATTTCAGGATAGGCGAAGCCGGTCATCGCGCCATCGGCGCCGCGCGACATTTCTTCGGCGAGGAAAAGTCCGCCATTGCCGGTGAGAATCGAAACACGCCGCGCGCCTTTGTCGCTGGCCGTCCTGAGCGCGGTGATCTTATTGAGGCCAGGCCAATCTTCGTGCTTCAGCATCACGCAAGTCGGCAAAGCCTCGATGATGCGCAAGATCACTTTGGGCGCGATCTGAACGCCGGAAGCCAGCGGGTAATCCTGCAGCGCAAAGGGAATGTCGCCCAGCGTTTCGGCGACGCTCTCAAAATAGGAGAAAATTTGATCGTCGGTACGAAGCGTGCTTGGCGCGGCGGCCATGACGCCGGCGGCCCCGTCATCCATGGCGCTGACCGCTAGCGTCTTGAGCGAGGCGAGGCCGGGCGAGGATACGCCAACGACAATCGGAACGCGTCCCTTGACGCGCGCGACGACTCTGCGAACAAAGGTCAACGCTTCTTCGGCAGTGAGCTTCGGCGCTTCGCCCATAATGCCGAGAATCGTCAACCCATCCGCGCCACGCCCGAGATAAAAATCAACCATGCGATCGGTGCTTGAGAGATCGAGCGCGCCGTCGTCGGTAAAGGGCGTTGCGGCAATGACATAGACGCCGCGAGCGCTTTCATCGAGCAGTGCCATGATCTTTCCTTGGAGAGGGCCCGTAAAGGCTAGGACGAGGCTTTATCATGGTTTGGCCAAAAGAAGGGAAGAGACAGGCTCACACCCATGTGAGTGAAGATCGCGCGAGCCGTATGCCGCTTGCCCGGTCGCTTCATCTTGCGCAAGACTCGTCACAAAGAGATCTCCGACGGATTTCCCATGATGGCGCGTACAATTCTCGTCACCGGCTTCGCGCCCTTTGGTGGCGAAAGCCAAAATTCTTCGTGGCGAGCCGTGCAACTTTTGGAAGGATGGACTTGCGCAAACCGAATTGTCGTCGCGCGCGAAATCCCTTGCGCATTCGGCGTCTCGATTCGAGCGCTCGAGACGACGATCGCTGAGCTTAAGCCTGAGATTCTCATCTGCGTCGGCCAGGCGGGCGGTCGCGCCGATCTTTCGGTCGAGCGGATCGCCGTCAATCTCGACGATGCCGACGCCCCCGACAACGAGGGCGTGCGGCCGGTCAATACGCCCGTAAGGGCGAACGCTCCGCCCGCCTATTTTTCAACCCTGCCGGTCAAGGCGATTGTCGCGGCGATGAAAGGGGCGGGTTTGCCGGCGTCGTTGTCGAGCACCGCCGGCCATTTTGTCTGCAATCATCTCTTCTTCGGCGCGTGCCACCTACAAGCGACCCGGTTCGAGGCAATGAGAGTCGGTTTCATCCACGTTCCTTATGCGCTCGAACAGGGCGCGCGTCATCCCGGCGCGCCGACCATGGCGACGGGGGCGGTCGCCCAGGGACTAAAGATCGCGATCGAGACGACGATCGGCGCGGAGATCAGTACGTCGGGCAGCGCGGTCTAAGTCGCAGCCGCGGCGTTTGGCGGCAGCCGCTCTTCGAGCCGACGGATGATCTGAATTAGCTCGGACACTTCCTGTTCGCGCAACAGATCGATCTTCTGATGAAGGAGCTCAATCTCGAGCTCCGCCTTGGCGTTAACGCCGTAATCGGCTTCGGCCGCCGCGCGATCGATCGTAGCCTGACGGTTCTGGCTCATCATGATGATCGGCGCCGCATAGGCGGCCTGGAAGGACAAGGCGAGATTGAGCAAAATGAAGGGATAGGGGTCCCATTGCTGAACGTAAGCAGTGACGTTGAGGATCATCCAAACGATCAAAATCGCAGACTGAATGATGATGAAGGACCAAGACCCCATGGTCGCCGCGACGCGGTCGGCCAAGCGTGCGCCGAAAGTAAGCTCGCTTTTAGGTTTCGGCTCGCGGAGATGACGCCGTGCTTCCCGCAATTGGTGGAGAAGCTTGATCTCCTGTTCGTGGAGACGGTGGGCGATTCCAGCAATGGCGTTCATGGCGACCCCTGGCGGCTGACAACCTTCTTCTTAATACAGATTGCAAAAGAAAAATGAAGCCCCGCTCGAGCGGACGGAGCGGGGCTGTTGTCGCCGACGAGATTGGAAAGGCTAGCGCGACCCGACCAGTACAGGATCTGGCCGATATTGATCTGGAAACAGACGTTTCAAGGCTTCGACCTTCGGCAGATCGTTGATGACGATATAGGGGTAGTTCGGATTGCGGGTGAGGAAATCCTGGTGATAGCCCTCGGCGGCGTAGAAGCCTTTCAGCGCCTCCACCTTTGTGACGATGGCCGCGTCGAAAGCATGGGCCTTGTTGAGTTCAGCGATATAGGCTTTGGCGACCTTCGCCTGGTCCGGAGTCGCCGCGAAGACTTCCGAGCGATATTGCGTGCCGGTGTCAGGGCCCTGACGATTGAGCTCGGTCGGATCGTGGACGACCGAGAAATAAATCTGCAGCAACTTACCATAGCTCACTTGATGCGGATCGAACGTGACCCGCACGGATTCGGCGTGGCCGGTCTCGCCGGTGCTCACCGTTTCATATTGTGCGGTGGAAGCCTCGCCGCCAGCATAGCCTGATACCGCATTGGCGACGCCCTTAACGTGCTGAAAAACGCCCTGCACGCCCCAGAAACAGCCACCGGCGAAAACAGCGGTTTCGCTGTCGCCCATCGCGGCCTGCTCGTCGGCGGAAGGGGCGGGGACGACGCGGGGCTGTTCCGCCGCTGCGGAGCGGGCCGCCACGACCGCCACGCCGCCAGTTAGGGCGAAGAGAAGGGCGGCGATGAGGCCGTGGCTGGACAGCCAGCCAGGAGGACGGAGGCGGAAACTGGTCTTCGAGGCGAGCATGGGCGTCTCCAGGAGGCGGTCGCTGAAGGCATTACGAGGCCGAAGCAGCATTCGTTACGACGAAGAAGCAAATAACGTCGATTTGATCGCCGGCGACTTCAGATATTCATCCAGACTGCGGGCCTCACCCAATCGCGATCCGCTCCCCGGCCTCGTCGAACAGATGCAGCTCGCGATCCGGCGCGCCGAGGGTGACGACGTCGCCTGCCGAAGGCGCATCGCGGCCGCGAACTTCGGCGACGATCTGAGTTTCGCCGCCGCCGCGGACATAAGCGTATGACGTTTCGCCAAGTCGTTCGACGAGCTCCACCGGTCCGGCAATCTTGAAACCGGTGGGCCCCGGCGTGTTCAAATGCTCGGGCCTGACGCCGATCTTGATCTTGGCCCCAACCGCCGGAGCGAGGCTCGTCGCGGCGAGTTCGAAAGCCGGCACGTTTGGTCCGGCCAGGGTGACGCTTGACGCGCCTTTCTTCTCCACTTTTGCGTCGAAGAAATTCATTGCCGGCGAGCCGATGAAGCCGGCGACGAAAAGATTGGCGGGTGCATAATAGAGATCGAGCGGTCGGCCGACCTGCGCGATACGGCCGTGATTCATGACGACGATCCGGTCGGCGAGCGTCATCGCCTCGATCTGGTCATGGGTGACATAGACCATGGTCGCGCCGAGCAGGCGATGAAGCTTGGCGATCTCGACGCGCGTCGAGACGCGCAAGGCGGCGTCCAAGTTCGAAAGCGGCTCGTCGAACAGAAATACATCCGGCTCACGCACGATGGCGCGGCCAATCGCGACGCGTTGGCGCTGACCGCCAGAGAGTTCGCGCGGTCGGCGCTCGAGCAAAGGTTCGAGCCGCAAAATGCGCGCGGCGTCCGCGACGCGCCGGTCCATCTCGCCTTGGGCCATGCCGGAGAATTTGAGGCCGAAAGTCATGTTCTTGCGCACATTCATATGCGGGTAGAGCGCGTAGGACTGGAACACCATCGCGATTTTGCGTTGCGAAGGCTCGAGATTATTGACGCGCCGTTCGCCGATATCGATGTCGCCGCTGGTCGCGCCGTCGAGACCGGCGATCATGCGCAGCAGCGTAGATTTGCCACAACCGGACGGGCCGACCAATACGACGAACTCGCCATCATTGATCGCAAGGTCGATGTCCTTGAGGACATCGACCGCGCCATAGGATTTGTTGAGCTTTTCGATACGAAGCGTGGCCATGGATGCTAAGCCCGACTACTTGACGGCGCCAGCGGTAATGCCGCTGATCAATTGCCGCGAGAAAATGATGTAGATGACGACCACCGGCACGATGGCGAGCGACAACGCCGCCAGGACCGAGTTCCAATCGGTAACGTACTGACCCAGGAACTGCTGCACGCCGAGTGTGATCGTGTGGGTCGTGTCGCTCGAAGTCAGAATGAGCGGAAACCAAAGGTCGTTCCAGATTGGCACGATGGTGAAGACGGCGACCGTGGCGATGGCCGGGCGCAGCAGCGGCGCGATCACTTCGAAGAAAATACGCGTCTCCGGCACACCGTCGCAGCGGGCGGCGTCACGCAAATCTTTCGGAATTTGTTCGATGAATTCGGAGAGAATGAAAATTGAAAGCGGCAAGCCTTGCGCGACATAAACGAGAATTAAAGCGATGATCGTATCGTTGAGATGGGCGTTCCGCATCATTGTCAGGATAGCGATCGAACCAAGGCGGATCGGCACCATGACGCCGATGGAGAGAAAGAGCGCCAGCGCTGTCGAGCCGCGGAATTTGTACTCCGTCAAAGCCCAGGCGGCCATCGCCCCGAGGAGGAGCACCAGCGCCATGCTGACCAGCGTGACGGCGGTGGAGTTGAAGAAATACCAGCCGACATGCGCGGCGCCGAGCGCCTTGTTGTAGCCGATCAGCGAAAAGGTCTCGAAAGTCGGCGGCGACAAGGGCGAGCCGAAGATCGCGTTGCGACTCTTGAAGGAGTTCATTACGACGAGAAGGATCGGCGCGATCGCCAAGAATGTGTAAGCGATCAAAACCGCATGGACGCCGGCGATGGAGACTTTCGAGCGCATCCGAAGTCTCCTCAGAACGTGTAGCGCTGCAGCCGCCGCTGCACGCCGAAGAGATAGACGCAGACGCCGGCGAGAATGATGAAGAACATCACCGTCGCGATGGCCGCGCCCATGGTCGGACTGCCCGCCTGAAGCTGATAGCCGAAGAAGGTTCGATAGAAGAACGTGCCGAGTATGTCGGCGGCGAAATTCGGTCCGGCGATCGCGCCCTTGACAGAGTAGATGAGATCGAACGCGTTGAAATTGCCGACGAAAGTCAGGATCGAGACGAGGCCGATTGTCGGCATGACCAGCGGCAGCTTGATATGGGCGAAGATGCGGAGATGGCCGAGACCGTCGACGCGCGCTGCGTCCACGAGTTCATCAGGGATATTCAAAAGCGCGGCATAGATCAGCATCATCGGAATGCCGACGAATTGCCAGACGGAGATCAGCGCCAGCGTGACAAGCGCGCTCGACGGCAGGCCGAGCCAAGGGCGGAAGAGCGATCCGAGGCCAACCAATTTGAGCGCGCCTTCGGCGACGCCCCAAAGCGGCGAGAGGATCAGGCTCCAGGAAAAGCCGATGATGACCACCGAGAGCATGGTCGGCAGAAAGATCAACGTCCGATAGGTCGCCTTCATCTTCAGGTTCGGCAGGCTGAGCAAGCCGGCGAGAATGATGCCGATCGGATTCTGAACCGCCATATGGACGAGGAAGAAGATCAGATTGTTGAGACAGGCGTTCCAAAACGGTTTCGACCAGACGGCGTCGGTGAAGAGCGTCTTGAAATTGTCGAGGCCGATGAAAACGTGGTCGCCGCCCTCGGTTATCGCATAGGTCGACAGCGCCATGGTGGCGATCAATGGATAGATCGAGATCGCGGTGTAGATGACGACCGCTGGCCCAAGGAAGAGCAGCATCAAGCCGAGGAAGCGGCTTCGCGGCATGTAGGCGACGACTTGGGATTGCGTTTGCGCCATGAAACCCCTCGCGCCTGGAGCGCTTTTAATTAATCGCTGTGCTGGCCCCCTCCCGGTCCCTTTTTCCGGCAAACAGGAGAACGCAAGTGCAGGGCAAAATACGTACTGCGCCAGTTCGAGGAGTCCCCTCCCGCTTTGCGCGAGAGGGGTTAGGTAAGGGTAAGCCGCCGCGTCGAAACCGCAACTGTACCCTCAGCCTCTCGCGCCTCTTACTTCGCCGGCTTATACCACTTGTCGAGACCGTCCTGGAGTTGTTTGGCGCCGGCTTCCGGCGTCTCCGCTCCATTGAGCACTTGCGATGAGACGTTCCAGAGTTCGTTCTCCAGGTTCGGCGTGCCGCGCGACAAGATCTGGTACGAGTTGCGGATCGTCGATTTGCAGGTCTTGCGCCAGGCGATCATCTGCGCCGCCAGATCGTCGTCGATCTTCACCGCCGCCGAGGAGAGCGGGAAGAAGCCTGGCAGCGCGTTGGCGTAAAGCGTCGCGAATTCCGGCGTCGTCATCCATTCCAAGAATTTCTTTCCGTCTTCCTTGTTCTTGGAGGCGGAGTTCAGTCCGAGCGCGATGTCGGTGTGGTCCGAGATGTAGCAATCCTTGTCGCCGGCCGGCAGCGGCGGCGGGAATACGCCGATCGGGAACTTCGCCTGGGCCTTGAAAGTCGAGATATCCCACGAGCCAGCCGGATAGATCGCGCCCTTGCCCAGCGAGAACAGGTTCTGGCTGTCGGGATAGCTCTGAGCCTGGTAGCCGTTGCCCATATAAGGTCCCCAGCTCGCCAGCTCCTTGAGCACCGCCACATATTGGGGATCGGTGAACTTTTCTTTGCCGGCGATCAGCGCCGCGCGGCCGTCCTCGCCTTTCCAATAATCGGGCCCGATGTTCTGGAAGCCCATGGTCGCGGCTTCCCACTGATCATTGGTGCCAAGGACGATCGGCGTATACGTGCCATCCTTTTTCAGCTTGTCGAGAATGGCGTGAAATTCCTCCATCGTCTTCGGCTCTTCCGCGCCGATCTTCTTGAAGGCGTCCTTGTTGTACATGAAGCCGTGAATGACGGAAGCCATCGGCACGCAGAAAGTCGTCTTGCCGTCGTCGGTGGTCCAGGCCGATTTGGCGACCGCCGAGAAGTCCGTCATGCCCTTCAAGTCGTTGAGCGCGTCGAGCTGGTGCTTGTTGTAGAGTTCGAGCGACGCGTCGAAGGGACGGCATGTGATGAGATCGCCTGCGGTGCCGCCGGCGAGACGCGCATTCAGCGCGGCGTTGTACTCTTTCGGCGCCGTGGGCGAGAATTCGACCTTGATATCGGGATAATGCTTGTTGAAGGCGGGGATGATCTTCGAGGTCCAGATGTCGGCGTCGTCGTTGCGCCAGCTCTCGATTTTCAGCGTGCCGGCTTGAGCCGCTGCAAGGCCGACTAGAAGCGCCGCCAAGGCGGCGCCAGTCCTCAAGGTTGCATTGCGAATTCTGTTCATCTCCATCTCCCTGTTCCGGGCGTGCCGCCCATCGTCCAAAATCATGCGCCCGAACGGACGCCTTCTCTGCGCGACAAGGCCGCGCCGATATCGCCACGCGATTGCGCGAGAAGATCTTGCGCCTTTTCGCGCGGACCAAGCCCGGATGCGATCAAGACGGCGCATTTCACGTCGTCGCCGGCGGTGGCGAGGCTATGTCGCGCCGCGCCTTCGTCGACGCCGGCGATCGAGACGATGATGTCGATAGCGCGTCGGCGTAGCTTGTCGTTGTCAGGACGTACATTGACCATCAAGCCGCGATAGACATGGCCAAGCCTCGCATTGGCGAGCGTCGAGAGCAGACCGAGCGCGCATTTTTGCGCCGTGCCGGCGCCAAGACGGGTCGAGCCTTCCAGCGCCTCGGGACCGGTCTCCAGCAGGATCGGATGATGGGCGATGGCGAGCAAGGCTGAAGCGGGGCGATTGGCCAGCGAAACGATCGTTGCGCCTCTCGCACGCGCCGCTTCCGCGCCCGCCAGAGTATAGGGCGTTGCGCCGCTCGCTGAAATTGCGATAAGAATATCTCCTGTCATCGCGCCGAGCGCGTCAATTTCGCGTCTCGCCGCCTCGCGGTCGTCCTCCGCCGCGCCGTCGATACGATGGGCGCGTTCGACACCGCCGGCGATGAGAAAGAGAATGCGCGAGGGGGAAATGCCGAACGTTCCGGGGATTTCAGCGCCGTCCTGCATGGCGATGAGACCAGAGGACCCAGCGCCGAGATAGACAAGCCTACCGCCGGCCTCCAGCTTCTCGCTGATCGCGATCGCGGCGCGCTCTATACAAGGCAGTGCAGACGCGACCGCCTCAACGGCGCGGCGCTGACCGGCCATGAGAGCACCGGCGAACGCAGCGGCGTCCCCTCCAACTTGACTGTCGTCCCCAGCGGCCATCCAGGCTCCCGTAGCGCCGCAGTGAAACCGCGCGGCCATGAGAAAGAACCAGTTTTAGAACCAGTGGTTCCTACCTCTTGTCTTAATCGTTAACTGAATGTATACCTCTTGTCTAGGGCCGAGACGGATTTTCGAATCGGCCGGCGAACGGGACGAGCGCAGGGGGCGGGTGGAAGTTGGCGGCGAGCGCAAGGGAGTTTTTTCTCGGCGTTGACGGCGGCGCGACGCGCTGTCGGGCGCGCTTGCGCGATGCGTCCGGCCGAGTACGAGCGGAAATCGAAGGTCCCGCAGCCAATATCTATGTCGATTTCGATCGTGCGATAGCCGTCGTACGTGACGTCGTCTTAGGAGCGCTGACTAAGGCTGGCCTCGCGACAGGGGTGAGCGAACGCGTAGCCCTCGGCCTGGGGCTCGCGGGACTTTCGAGCGAGCGTGAGGCCGCGCGAATCGTCGCCGCCCTGCCGGGGTGGGCCCGAGTCGAAACGGTCAATGACGCGATCGCGGCGTGTCTCGGCGCGCATGCGGGGGCCGATGGCGGCCTGATCATCGCCGGTACAGGCTCCGCCGCGGCCGCGCGTGTCAAAGGCCGTGATACGATTATCGGCGGGCGCGGTTTTCTGCTTGGCGACGATGGCGCGGCGGCGCGTATCGGCGCCGACGCCTTGCGGGCGGCGCTTCGCGCTCACGACGGACTGCAGGTTTCAACGCCGCTCACCCGCGCCTTGATGGCGCATTTCTCGGACGATCCCTTGGCGATGCTGCAATGGGCTTTGACGGCGAAGCCCAGCGACTACGGCGCGTTCGCGCCGCAAACGCTTAAGGCCGCGGCTGAAGGCGATGTGACGGCGCTTCCGATTGTTGACGCCGCGGCGCGAGCGCTTGCGGCGTTGGCCGAGGCGCTCGAAGCTTTGGGCGCGCCGCGCCTTGTCATGGTCGGCGGTTTGGCCGAACCGATCAAACCGCATCTTCCTTCCGCGCTCGCGGTAAAGTTGCTCGAGCCCCTCTTTGACGCCACCGACGGCGCCATCCTCGCCGTCGGCGGCGTATTGCCTGGCGCTAGCGACAGAAGGCGGCTTGCATGACCATGGCCGAGACCGCCTCGCGCGCTACGCTTTATGCGACTGTCGGCGAGACATTGAGACGAGAGATCGCCGGCGGCCGCTTCGCAGACACTGAGATTCTGCCTGGCGAGCGCGAACTCTCGACGCTCCTCAATGTGTCACGCACCACCTTGCGTCGCGCGATTACCGATCTCGTCGCCGAAGGCGTCCTCTATCATCGGCATGGCGCCGGCACGTTCATCCGCCGCGCCTTG
>JASLHV010000026.1 GCA_030153205.1 Roseiarcus sp.
CTCCAAGCAGAACGGCCACCAGTTGCTGTTCATCGAAGCCTCGATGGGCGTCCTCAAAGGGGAGAAGGTGGGGCTGGTGGGGCCGAACGGGGCGGGCAAGACGACGCTGTTCCGGATGATCACCGGCGAAGAGCAGCCCGACGAAGGGCAGATCTCCGCGGACCGCGGCGTCGGCATCGGCTATTTCAGTCAAGACGTCGGCGAAATGTCGGGCCATAGCGCTGTCGCCGAAGTGATGAACGGCGCCGGCCCTGTCAGCGCCGTCGCCGCGGAGTTGAGGGAGCTCGAGGCCGCGCTCGCTGATCCGAACCGCGCGGATGAGATGGAGACGCTGATCGAGCGCTATGGCGAGGTGCAGGCGCGCTTCGAAGATTTGGACGGTTACGCGCTCGAAGGGCGGGCCCGCGAAGTGCTTGCCGGTCTCAGCTTCAGCCAGGAGATGATGGACGGCGATGTCGGCGCCCTGTCGGGCGGCTGGAAGATGCGCGTGGCGCTCGCCCGTATTCTCCTGATGGCGCCCGACGTCATGCTGCTCGATGAGCCGAGCAACCATCTCGATCTCGAAAGCCTGATCTGGCTCGAAGCCTTTCTCAAGAGCTATGAAGGCGCGCTCCTCATGACTTCGCACGATCGCGAGTTCATGAATCGCATCGTCAATAAGATCGTCGAGATCGACGGCGGCGCGCTGACGACCTATTCCGGCGACTATGTTTTCTACGAACAGCAGCGCGCTTTGAACGAGGCGCAACTACAGGCGCAGTTCGAGCGCCAGCAGGCGATGCTGGCGAAAGAGATCAAATTCATTGAGCGTTTCAAGGCGCGCGCGTCGCACGCCGCGCAGGTGCAGAGCCGGGTCAAGAAGCTCGATAAAATCGAGCGAGTGGAGCCGCCGCGGCGCCGGCAGACCGTTGCCTTCGAATTCCAGCCCGCGCCAAGATCTGGCGAGGATGTCGTGAGCCTGGAGAACGTACACAAGCGCTACGGCGGGCGAATCATCTACGAAGGACTGAATTTTTCCGTACGGCGCAAGGAGCGTTGGTGCGTGATGGGCGTCAACGGCGCCGGCAAATCGACGCTGCTGAAGCTGGTGACCAATGCGGCGCAACCAGACGAAGGCCGGATCGCGATCGGCGGCAGCGTGAAGCTCGGCTATTTCGCGCAGCACGCGATGGACCTTCTCGATGGCGATGCGACGATTTTTGAGGATCTCGAGGCCTCGTTCCCCCAGGCCGGACAAGGCTCGCTGCGGGCGCTGTGCGGCTGCTTCGGTTTTTCCGGCGACGACGTCGAAAAACGATGCCGCGTACTCTCTGGTGGCGAGAAAGCGCGGCTGGTTATGGCCAAAATGCTGTTCGATCCACCGAACTTCCTGGTCCTCGACGAGCCGACGAACCACCTCGATATCGACACTAAGGCGATGCTGATCAAGGCGTTGGCGAGTTACGAAGGGACGATGCTATTCGTCTCCCATGACCGGCACTTCCTCGCGGCATTATCCAATCGCGTGCTCGAACTCACGCCCGACGGCGTCCATCAATATGCTGGCGGCTATACAGAATATGTAGCGAGAACGGGCCATGAAGCGCCCGGCTTGCGAGGCTGACAGTACCCCCTAAGCACTAATTTCTTGATTGCCGATCAAGATCAATCGCTGGCCCGCGTGTCGAAAGGCGGTTAGGCATAGGCCTCTCGTTATGCATCAATTCGCTCAAGCGCCATTCGAAGGCGAATGAGCGCATGCTCGTTCCCAGGCAGTCCAAAACGAAGAAGTTTTGGCCTTTTTGAGAAGGGGCGGACGAGAATTCCATGCCGTCCAAGTGCGCTAAAGAGCGTTTGCGCGTTGGCGTGCGCGACGAGTCGAAAGAGAGGGGTTCCACCGACAATAGATAGGCCGTGACTGATCAGAACGGCGTCAATCTTCGTCGCCAAAGTGTTCAGGTTGGTTATCGCTGTATCGAGCCATTCTTTGTCGCTCAAGGCCTTTATGCCTACCTCAATGGCTGGTCCCGAAACTGACCACGGCCCCAGCAGTTGAGTCATCGCCTGCGCGATCGACGGCGCTGTAATAGCAAACCCTAGTCTTATTCCGGCCAAGCCGTACATTTTTCCGAATGAACGCAAAACAAGGATCGAGTCCATAGACAACAATCGCGCAACGCTGTGCGTAACGGGCAGCGGGTCCATGAAAGCCTCATCGACGATGAGCAGACCACCGTGCTTCGCCATCTCAGAGGCCAAGTCCGCAAGGCGATCCGCGGCGATGAGCCGGCCGTCTGGATTGTTGGGATTGACGACGACCGCTATGTCGAAGGCGCGCAGTTCATCGAGCGTCTCAACGATTTGGACATCGACGCCGGCAGATTGCCACACCCGCTCGTATTCGAGATAGGTAAAGCCCAGTACGCCAATCCGTTCGGCGCGCCGAAGGCGCGGCAAGATTTGAATAAAGGCTTGTATTCCAGGGCCGGCCACAACCCGAGAATTTTCGGCCGCCCCGTAACGGGCGGTCGCAATCCGTTCAAGCTCTGAAAGCCGCTCGCGACCCGGCAATCGGCGCCAGGCGTCGAGGGGCATTTCCGGCAGCGGATATGAATTTGGATTGATCCCCGTAGACAGATCCAACCAAGGCCGCGGCGCGTTTGGAAATGCGACATACGCTGCGGCGAGATCGCCGCCATGATACACCTCTGGAGGAGCGTCAACAGAATCATCGGATTGAAGTGTGTTCATCGGCCTTTCGACTGCTCTTGCAATCACGCTTGTAGCTTTGGCGCTGGACGCAACTATTGGATATCCCCATGTCATTTTTCGTGTGATCGGCCATCCCGTCACCTGGATCGGCGCCATGATTAGCCTGACTGAAACCCGTTTGAACAGCGATCGGTTTTCTAAGTCTGTGCGGCGCGCTCTCGGCGTTGGAAGCTTAGCAGTATGGCTGATCCTTGCGGGCGGCGTCGCCGCGTTGGCGTCAGCGCTTTGTAAGGGATCATCCCTCGGTATTCTAGCTTTGGGTTGCCTCTCGGCAAGCCTGCCAGCGCAGCGCAGCCTCTATGAGCACGTCCGAGCTGTCGCAGACGCCCTCGAAACGAGCGGATTGCAAGCTGGGCGCGATGCGGTGTCCAAGATCGTAGGTCGAAAAACGAGCGCGCTTGATGAGGCCGGCGTCGCCCGCGCGGCGATTGAAAGCCTCGCAGAGAATTTTTCCGACGGCGTCGTCGCGCCTGCTTTCTGGTTAGCTCTCGCGGGTCTGCCGGGAGGCGTATTGTATAAGACGATAAACACCGCCGACAGTATGGTCGGCCATCGAACCCCTCGATTTGAATCATTCGGTTGGGCCTCCGCGCGTCTCGACGATATGGTGAATTTACCGGCGTCTCGCCTCGCTGCAATTTGGCTCGTTCTTGCGGCGTTGCTTGACGGCCGAACATCCATGTACGCGGCGTTTCGTACGATTGTGCGAGATGCGCGGCGCCATCGATCGCCGAATGCGGGTTGGCCGGAAGCGGCAATGGCGGGCGCGCTAGGATTGAAGTTAGCCGGCCCGCGCGTCTATGGCGAAACGCTTGTCGACGACGCCTATATGGGCGACGGCCGACGGGAAGCGCAGGTCATCGACATTCGGCGGGCGCTGGTCCTTTACCGGCGTTCCCTTCTCATACAATATTTGGCGCTGGCGATCCTTGCGGCGACGCTTCTTTGGCTAAGCTGAGCAGCCTATCGAGATCAAGGTGGCGTTCGAGATGGGCGCCCAGATCGTCTAGAACACGATCAATCGTGGTTTCATAATTGAGATCTGAGCTGCGGCCTCCGAAGCGCTCGAGCCAATCTCGACGCTGCCGATCATTCGCGAAAAGGCCATGCACATAAGCCCCGGCGACCAGGCCGTTGGCGGATATTGCCCCATCCGTTCGCCCATCGTCATAGAGGAGCAACGGCCGACTGCAATCCGCGCCCTCAGTTCTTCCGATGTGCATTTCATACCCCGAAAACGGCGAACTCGTGACGGCAGAGCGCCCAGAAACATGGGCAAGCGCTTTGTCGCCGGAAAGAATCGTTTGTACGTCGAGGAGCGCGAGGCCTTTTTTTTCACCCGCTTGTCCCTCTATCCCTTGAGGGTCGGCGATCGTCCGCCCAAGCATCTGATAGCCGCCGCAAAGGCCTAGAACCGCCCCCCCTCGCCGGACATGAGCCTTGATATCAATGTCCCAGCCGGCGCTGACAAGCGAGTCCAAATCTGAGAGCGTCGCTTTGGAGCCAGGCAAAAGCACGAGATCTGTGTCGCAGGGCAACGGCTCGCCGTGGCGGAGGAGCGTGAGCGCGACGTCGGGTTCCTGAGCAAGGGGATCGAGATCGTCAAAATTAGCGATGTGTGGAAGTATTGGCGCGGCGACTTTGACTTTCCCGCCGCTTCGCGGCGCCTGACGTTCAAGAGCCATACTGTCTTCGGCAGGAAGCAGACGCGCGTCTGGAAAATACGGTATCAGCCCCAGCGCCGACCAGCCCGACAGCCGCTCGATCGAAGCCATACCCTCGGAAAACAATGTCGGGTCGCCGCGGAATTTGTTTACGATGAAGCCTTTGACCAGGGAGGCGTCCGATTTCTCCAGAACAACTCGCGCGCCCGCGATCTGCGCGATCACGCCGCCTCGATCGATATCGCCAATTAAGATAACCGGACATTCGGTTGCCTGCGCGAATCCCATATTGGCGATATCATGGGCGCGTAAGTTGATCTCTGAGGCGCTGCCCGCGCCTTCGACGAGAACAATGTCGGCTGTCGCGGCGACGGTCGCAAAGCTTTGCAAGACCGAAGCCATTAATTTCGGCTTCCAAGCCTGAAATTCCCGCGCCTTGGCTGCGCCGACAACGCGCCCCTGAACAACGATTTGAGCCCCCACTTCGCTCTGCGGCTTCAGCAGAACGGGATTCATATGCACCGAGGGCGGCACGCCGGCCGCGCGGGCTTGTAGGGCCTGCGCACGCCCTATTTCCCCGCCGTCTGCCGTAACCGCAGCGTTGTTCGACATGTTCTGTGGTTTGAAGGGCGCGACGATAAGCCCCCGATTTTTGAATGCTCTCGCAAGGCCGGCGACAACGAGGGACTTTCCCACGTCAGAGCCGGTTCCCTGAAACATGACGCGCATCGCCATTAGAATTCGATTCCCGCTTGTGCTTTAACGCCTGCATCGAAATGATGCTTGACTGGGCTCATGTCCGTCACGAGATCGGCGGCCTCAATTAACAATGGAGGCGCATTTCGCCCCGTGACGACGATGTGAAGATCCGGACGCCTATCCTTTAACGTCCGCACAACGTGTTCCGCCGATATGTAATCGTACCGAAGGGCTATGTTGAGTTCGTCCAGTACGACGAGTCGTATGGTCGCGTCAGCCATTAACGTCTGAGCTTTCGACCAGGCTGACTCTGCCGCCGCGACGTCGCGCGCCCGGTCCTGCGTCTCCCAAGTGAAGCCTTCGCCCATCGTGTGCCATGAGACCAGGTCGGCAAAGTGCGTCTCTAGAACACGGCGCTCTCCCGTAGCCCAGGCGCCTTTGATGAATTGCACGACGCCGATGCGCCAACCATGGCCGAGCGCCCGAAGAATCAGTCCGAACGCGGCGGTCGATTTACCCTTGCCCCGTCCGGTATTGACGATCAGAAGCCCCTTTTCGATTTTCTTAGACGCCACTTCGCGATCTTGGGCGGCTTTGCGCTTCCGCATCTTCGCTTTGTGGCGTCCGGCTTCGTCCAAGGTCACCAATTTTCTCCTGTCTATAATGCGCCAGCGGAAAAGAGACCTATAGCCGCGCTTTGACAAGGCCTGGCGCCGGTGGCAACGTGCGCTCAGAACGGTTCTTCATTAGACGAAGAAAGGGAACGCGGTGCGGGTTTAGGCCCAAAGCCGCGGCTGCCCCCGCAACTGTAAGCGGCGAGCGGTCATCCAAAGCCACTGGGTTCCGAGAGGGCGACCCGGGAAGGAGGATGACTTAGCGTTGAGCCGTGAGCCAGGAGACCAGCCGTTCCCATTGACCGTTTCGCATCGGGCGGGGCGCCCCGAATGCGGAGCCTGTGGTCATCCCTTGGGTGGCCTCGTGTTCGCTTCCTAGGCAAAAGGAGGCCGGTCTCCTGCGCTCGCGACGAACGCGGAGCATGAGATGGCGGCTCTCGACACAGGCAAGATTCCGACGACCATCGTCACCGGTTTTCTCGGCGCCGGAAAGACGACGCTCATCCGTCATCTTCTGCAAAACGCGCGCGGCCGGCGACTGGCGCTCCTTATCAATGAGTTCGGCGATGTTGGAGTCGATGGTGAAATCCTTCGCGGGTGCGGCGTCGAAAGCTGTCCCGAGGAGAATATCATCGAACTTGCCAATGGCTGCATTTGCTGCACCGTCGCGGATGATTTCGTTCCTGCAATCGAGGCCTTGCTAAACCGGCCTCAGAAACCTGACCACATCGTCATTGAGACCTCTGGGCTTGCTTTGCCAAAGCCATTGGTCAAGGCCTTCGATTGGCCCTCTGTCCGCTCGCGGCTTACGGTGGACGGCGTGGTGACGGTCGTCGATGGCGCGGCTGTCGTCGCGGGACGTTTTGCGGACGACCCGGCCGCTCTCATGGCGCAGCGCGCCGCGGATCCGGCGCTCGATCACGACAATCCGCTCGAAGAAGTATTCGAGGATCAACTGCTCTGCGCGGACATGGTGGTGCTCAACAAGACCGATCTCATGTCGGACGCTGAAAATGCCGAAGCGCGCCGACAAATCGCAAAGGTCCTTTCACCTGCAGTAAAGATCGTCGCAACCAGCGAAGGGCGTATTGACCCCGAGGTCCTCCTCGGGCTCGCGGCGGCCAGCGAGGACGATATCGACTCGCGTAAGTCCCACCACGACGACGAGGAGGATCACGATCACGACGAGTTTGAGACGTTTGTCGTCGAAACCGGGCCGATCGCTGATCCTGACCGATTTATCGCCAAACTCGCGATGATTTCGGAGCGTCACGATGTGCTTCGAATGAAGGGATTTTTCGCGGTTGCTGACAAACCGATGCGGCTGCTTGTTCAGGGGGTTGGTAGGCGTTTCCGTCAGCATTTTGATCGCCC
>JASLHV010000070.1 GCA_030153205.1 Roseiarcus sp.
GCTCCGTCGCCCGAATCAACCGCGCGCCTTTGCGAGTTCCTGTCGCGCGGCGAGGCGTAAGAGGAGTTGGTCCGAGGAGACCGAGCACAGAGAAAAGCCCCGCCGCGCCAGTTCATTAGCGCGCTCGCCAGTATGGCAAAACGCGGCCGCGAACTTTCCATGCGCCTTGGCGCTCGCCACAATTTTGGTCAGAGCCGTATCGACGTCAGCGCCTTGCGCGTCCAGCGTGGCGCCGTCATTGAGCGCTATGGACAAGTCAGATGGCCCGACAAAGACGCCGTCGATGCCCGGCGTCGACAAAATATCGTCGAGCGCCGCAATCGCCTCCCGGGTCTCAATCATGGCGATGGCCAAAGTCATAGCGTTGGCGTGTCGTAAGTAGTCCGCGGCTTCGTAGCCCGTATAAGTCAAGGCGGCGCGTGGGCCCCAGCTCCTCTGGCCAAGCGGCGGAAATTTCATGAACGAGGCGAACTGACGTGCGTCACCGACATTGTTGATCATCGGCGCGATCACCGCCGCTGCGCCTGCATCGATGACGCGCGACGCCGTCGAGAAATCGCCGATCGGAATCCGGACGATCGCCGGCTTACCCGCCAATGCGACAGCGCTAATGCCGCGAAGGGCCCCCGCGAGATCGACGGAGCCGTGCTGCATCTCCATCACCGCCGTATCAAAACCCTCGCGCGCCAGTTGCTCGGCGATCGTCGGTTCGTTGATGCCGACCCAGGCCGCAAAAATGCACTCGCCATTTTTGATCCGCCGCGACAACGTTGCGACGATTCCACCCTCGACCATACTTTCACCTCGTCGCGTAGGAAGTCCCGGCCGGCGCACGCGGGACAGGGACTCATTAACGGTATTCAACGGGCAGTCCGCGCGTCGTTTCAAAACTGTCGATAGAGCAGAACCGACGGCAAAACAACGCTTAAGCCGCAATCCGCAGGCGTAACGACGAGGTTCACAACAACGAGATTACGCTGATGTAATTTGACTTTAATGCACGCCAAATCGACTCCTGGAACGGTCGAAACGTCCCCTCCCGATGAGGCCTTTATGAAAAAGATCGTCTTCGTCACCCTCGCTGTCGCCGCTTTGACCGGTTCGGCGACTACTTACTCCGGCTATGCCGCGGCCGGCGATCCTCCAACGAGATCTGACCTTCGAATGGAGACCAGAGCGGCCCTGCTCGACGCGCATCTCGCCGGGCTCAAAGCCGGCCTGAAACTTAACGCCGATCAGGAAAAGAATTGGCCGGCTTTCGAGAGCGTCGTTCGCGAAATAGCCAAGGAGCGCACGGAGCGTTTCAAGGAGATGCGCGCGGAGAAGGTCGACGGCGAGAGGCCGTCGCCGATTGATCACATGCGCATGATTTCGGATCGCCTCGCCAAGAGTTCGACCGATCTAAAGACGCTGGCCGACGCCGCGAGCCCGCTCTACGCCAGCCTCGACGACAATCAGAAGCGCAACTTTGGACCGCTGCTGCGCGACCTCGTTCGTGAAGGCCGTCATGACGGGATGCGCTGGCGTCATCATGAAGGGCAAGAGCACGAGGGCGAAGGCGGAATGCAATAAGGTCGCACTTGGTTGCTGAAACGGTGAGCCGTCACCCTTGCAAGCGACGGCTCATTTTGTCGAAGACGACAATGAAACCGACGCCTGGGCATCGTTCGATCACGAGAGCATAGCCGGCAGATCGAGCGTGCCTCGCACGCCGATGTCGCCGAAATGATGCTCGAGCCATTCCTTCGCGGATTCCCGCCCAAGGTCGCGCAACCGCTTAAGAAATGGCCAAGACGTGTCAAGCTTGGTCACGGCGCCGAATTTCTCGAGCTTGCCGTCGCCGCCAATCCTGTGCAGAAGCGCGCGCTTGTAATCGCCGCGCTCCAGCTTCCCTCTGTCAATCAGGCGATTGACAAAATTAACCGCGCGCAATTCAGAGAGCAATGCGCTGTTGAACGTGATTTCGTCGCTGCGATTGGCGATGTCACGCGCAGTACGGGGCGTCTCTCGCCTTTCGATGGGATTGATTTGGACAATGACCGCATCGTCCGTATGAGTTTCATAAAATAATGGCCATAGCGGCGGATTGCCGCTGTACCCGCCGTCCCAATAGGCGACGCCGTTGATCTCCACGGCGCGGAATAACCGCGGTAGGCAGGCTGAAGCCATCACATGGTCGGCAGTCAGCTCATGCCGACGAAAGATGACGCCTTTGCCAGTAAAGACATTGGTCGCGGCGATTAGGAGCTTCAAATGATCGCTCGCCCGTATCTTCTCGAAATCGACCGCCTTGACGAGATGATCGCGCAACGGGTTGAGATCGAGCGGATTGAATTCGTAGGGACTCGCGAAATGCGTCAGCGCGTCGTACCAAAGATAGGCGGGCGAAGCGCTGAAGGCATAAGCGCCGAAGAAAGTATCGAATATCTTGCGCTGAATCGGCGTCAGCGCCCCTTCCTCGCTCACCGACAGCCAGAAGTCGTGAAGCTTTTCGCGCGCCCCCTCGGGGCCGCGGTTGAGGAAGCCTTCCGCCAGCGCCACCGCGTTCATCGCACCGGCGCTGGCTCCGCTGATCGCATCGAAAGCGATGCGGCCGTCTTCTAACAGAGCATCCAGGACGCCCCAGGTGTAGGCGCCATGCGCGCCGCCGCCTTGCAGCGCAAGATTGACCGTCTTGTGCGCTGCGCCGTCCTGGGCGCTCATACCGTTTATTCCGCGGTCCAGCCGCCGTCGATCGACAGGTTCGTTCCTGTGATCTGCGCCGCCGCATCCGAGCAGAGGTACCCGGCGAGCGCGGCGACCTGCTCGACGGTGACGAATTGCTTGGTCGGCTGCGCATCGAGGATGACGTCGTTGATGACCTGCTCACGCGTCATGTTGCGCGCCTTCATCGTGTCAGGGATCTGATGCTCGACGAGCGGCGTCCAGACATAACCGGGCGAGATGCAATTGGCGGTGACGCCGAAAGTTGCGAGCTCTAAGGCGACGGTTTTGGTCAGGCCAGCGATACCGTGTTTCGCCGATACGTAAGCGGATTTGAACGGCGAAGCGACAAGCGAGTGCGCGGAGGCGGTCGAGATGATACGGCCCCATTTCTTCGCCTTCATGCCCGGTACGGCGGCGCGGATCGCATGGAACGCGGCGGAAAGATTGATCGCGATGATCGCGTCCCATTTCTCGATCGGAAAGTCCTCGATCGGCGAGACGAATTGTATGCCGGCGTTGTTGACGAGAATATCGACAGAACCGAGCTTGCCCTGAGCGTCAGCGACCATGGCCGCAATTTCCGCAGGCTTGCTCATGTCAGCGCCGTTATAAAGCGCCTTGACGCCGAAGTCCTTTTCGATGGCGGCGCGTTCTTTCTCGATCGCGGCGGGGTCGCCCATGCCATTGATCACGATATTCGCGCCGTCCTGAGCCAGAACGCGCGCGATGGCGAGGCCAATGCCGCTGGTCGAACCGGTGACAAGCGCATTTCGAGAAGCAAGAGACATGAACAACTCCTTGAAGGCCGTCCAAAAGCCGGACTGGCGCTGCGATCATGCCCCGGTTCTTTCGCGGCTTTGTGACAGCTATATTGCGCCGCAACACAAAAGGCGAGCGCGTTAGGGTCGCGGGACGTGAGGGGAATCAAGATCGATCGTGGCGGTTAGGCCAATTCCCTCGCACGCCGACTTGCCGGAGCGGTTCGTTTTTTAATGAGCGCTCTGCGCACGTCGTCGATGGAATCTTGCAAGAGCATGGCCATGCGCTCCCGGGCGGCCTCCGGCGCAGCAGCTTCGATCGCCTCCAAGACGGCGCGGTGTTGCTGGAGACGATCGTCCTTGATGCCGGCGTTGCTCCAGCCGAGCTTGAAAGTGCCGATGAGGGCGGTGTGGATCAATCCGCCAAGAGCACCGATGAACAAGTTCCCCGTCGCATCGAGAATGCTTTGATGAAACCGAAGGTCGGCGCCGGTGAGGTCGCCACGTCCCGTCTTCCAGCGCTCCATGTCGAGATAGGCGGCGTGGATACGCTCGAGCGCCTGGGGATCGTGGCTTTGAGCGGCCAAGTAGGCCGCCTGAGGCTCAACCATCTGTCGTAATTCAAAAAGGTCGGCGACAAAATCCTCTGTCAACGCCGCGCCCAAATGCCAGGCCAGGAAATCGGGGTCGAGCATGTTCCAATCAGATTTTGGACGCACGCTTGTGCCCACCTTTTGCCGCGAAATAATCAGGCCCTTCGCGGCAAGAACGCGAAAAGCTTCCCGCAGGGTCGGCCTCGAGACCTTGAACCTCTCGAGAAGGGCGCTCTCGCTGGGTAGTCGCGAGCCAGGAGGATAAACGCCGGCGATGATTTCGGCGCCCAAAACCACCGCGAGCGAGTTGTTAGCGTTGCGTTTCATTGGCGCGCTGGTGTGATGCGCAATATCGGATGGGTTAGACCCTAGGCGAGTGCGCTGAAGTTTGACGGTCGAATCTGAATTCTGCGCCAATCGCGCGGGCCCTCCTTAGGCCACTGTCATTCGCTGTTTAAGCCACCGATTTAAAAGTCGAGGCCGAAACGGGGATGAAGCAAAACAACAAAGCGCCAATGACAATTTTTGTCCACCAGCTTGTGAGCCTGCCGCCGAACGTGACTAAGGTTTCCGGGGGCCCGATAGGTTTAACATAAAACGCCTGGGCTGCGCGAAAGGCCGAAAAGGGAAGCTTATTTTTCGAGGGATCTCAATGGGATGTTGCCGATCCCCGCCCCGTGATTTGACGCCGCCTTTTTTCCGCCGCAGGAAAGGGCAAGCAGATGGAGCGAATGAGGACGCGAAGCGTGCAAATGATAGATGCAGGTCCGGCCCCACGTCATACGAGCGTCGCCGTGCGCGTCGGTGACGGCGCCAATGCCGTAACAGTTGGCGGCGGCGCCCCGATTGTCGTCCAATCCATGACCAATACGGATACCGCCGACATCGAGGCGACAACGCGCCAGATCGCGGCGCTCGCGCGGGCGGGTTCCGAGCTCGTGCGCATTACCGTCGATCGCGACGAGGCCGCGGCGGCGGTGCCTCATATTCGTGATCGCATCCGCCGTATGGGCGTGACAGCCCCGATCATCGGCGACTTC
>JASLHV010000120.1 GCA_030153205.1 Roseiarcus sp.
CGTGTTTGGCGAAGCCGGCTGGGTTTCGACCAATATGGCGGCGGTGCGCCGCTCTTTCGTCATCCGGGCGACGACCTTTTCGCTCATCACAGTCGCAACGCTTATCATTCTCTACGCTTGGTACGTCAGCTATTCGCGCAACAGCGCGCTGATCGCCGAAACCAGCGCCGATGTCGATACGTACGCCGCGGCCGCCGGCCCTCTTCTGAAACAAACGACCATCAGCAATCCCGACTTGCGCCCGGTTTATGAGCAGATCGGCGGGCTTTTGAATCTGCCAGTCGGGTACGCGAGGCGCGACGATGCAACGCCTATCCCGAATACTTACGGCTTGAGCCAGCGCGGGCGCCTGCAATCGGCGTCTGATTCGGCCTATCAGGCGGCTCTCGAACGGCTGTTGCGGCCGCGCCTCGTCCTGCGGCTCGAACAACAATTGCAGAAGAACATCGGCGACCCCTCGTTCGTCTATGAGGCGCTCAAGGTCTATCTGATGATCGGCGGCAAGGCGCCGGTGGTCGACAAGGACCTCATCGTCGATTGGTTCGTCCGCGATTGGGAGGAAAACCTCTATCCCGGCGGCCCCTACAAGCCGGCGCGCGACCTGCTGCGCGATCACCTCATCGCCATGCTCGATCTCGATAACGGATCCACGCGAAAGGTCTCGCTCAACGGTCCCTTGGTCGACCAGGCGCAGGCAACGCTCGCCCGGATGCCCGTTGCCCAGCGCGCCTATACTTTGCTGAAGACCGAAGCGCGTAACGAAAGGGTTGAGGATTGGATCGCCTCGACCCGCGGCGGTCCGGATATGAATCTGGTCTTTCAGGCGACGAACGGCGGTAGTCTCGATTCAGTGAAAGTGCCGGGCTTTTTCACCTATCTCGGCTTCTATCACGCTTTGCTCGACCATATGCCGACGATCGCCGACAAGCTGCAAAAGGAGAATTGGGTTCTCGGCAGTTCGGGCGAGCAATCGGCCGTCAAGCAACAATTCGATACGCTGATGCCGGACATTCTGGACCTCTACGGCAGGGAGTTTCTATCGGCGTGGAACGTCGCGCTCAGCAGCCTGCAACTTCGTAAGCTTATCGAGAAGCCGAAATATCTCGGCCTTGCCGCCGCATCGAGCCCGACTTCGCCGATCAAGCAGATTTTTGAATCCGTTCGCAACGAAACGTCCCTGACCAAGGAGCGCAAGGCGCCGCCATCGGCCGCAAATTCCGAGACGACCAAGGCCGCCGAAAACCTCGCTCTGCAGAGGGCCTCGCCGATCCTTGGCTCAACCGGAAGCCAGGCCGTCGCGATCGCGATGAAATCGCAGCGCAAGGCGGGCGATGCGCCGGCCGAAGTGCCGGGCGCCTCGATCGAAGCGAATTTCAAACCGTTTCAAGTCCTGTTCGAAGGCGAGCCGCCGCAGCGGCCCATCGACGCGCTCATAAGCAATCTTCGCGAACTCCACAGCGGCTTGCTCCTGGCGGCGGATAATCCGGGCCAGGCCAAACAGGCTCTGTCGCAAGTGGCGCTTCAAGTCGCCAGTCTGCGCAGCAACGTCTCCCGCTTGCCGCAGCCGCTTTCGGGCATGATGCAGGCCGTGGCCAACGACATCGATGGCGATGCGACCAATACATCGATCGGCGAACTCTCTCAGGCTCTTGCCGATCAAGTGACTGGCGCATGCCTGCAGATCACCGCCAACCGTTATCCTTTCGCGAAGACCGACAAAGACGTACCCATGGCGGATTTCGGCCGGCTCTTCGCGCCCAATGGGATCATCGACAAGTTTTTCTCGACCAATCTCGCGCCCCTCGTCAACCAATCGGGCAAGACCTGGGCTTGGCTGCCCAATCCGCATCTGACGAAGAAATTATCCGATGCGACGCTCCGGCAATTCCAACAGGCCGCGGAAATTCGAGATACGTTTTTCGCCACTGGCGGGGCTCAGCCCGCGATCAATCTCGAAGTCAAGGCGCTGACTTTGGGCGCCGACGCGCAAACCGCGACGCTGCAGATCAACGGCTCGAGCGTCGCCGCGCAGCAAGGCACGAATGCGCCGGCGCAGGTACAATGGCCCGGCGCCGGCGCCGCCCAGGCGTCGATCACCATGGCGCCTGACATGCCCGACCGAAAGTCCTCGCTCGAGCGCAATGGCCCCTGGGCGTTCTTCCGCTTGATTGACGCGGGCTCGATGACGCCGCATGGCAATACTGTGAGCGTCAGCTTCGTCGTCAGCGGTCGCGAAGTCTCCTTCCAGTTCACCGCCGCTTCGTTGCAAAATCCGCTCAGCATGACATCGCTGCGCCAGTTCAAATGTCCCAACGGTTTGTGAGGCGCGATGCCCGCCGGCCTTTATGGAAAGCTTCCGGCTAAGCGGGACTTTGTCGCGGCCAATACGCCGCGCCGTTTTCTCGAAGTCTGGGAGCCGTGGTTGCAAGCGGGCGTCGCCACGTCCAAGCAAGTGCTTGGAGAGGGGTGGAGCGAGGCCTATCTCAATGCGCCGATCTGGCGTTTCTGGCTTGGCGCCGGCTTTTGCGGCGAGGCGGTGCTTGGCGCGCTTATGCCCTCGATCGACGGCGTCGGCCGGTATTTTCCCTTGACCATATTCGTCGGCGAGGGCTCAGGCGCGCTGCCGCCGCCGGAGATCGAGACAAACAACGATTGGTTCGACGCGGTGGAGACGATTCTTCTTGACGCGCTGAACCCTGAGACCGACTTCGATACGATCGCCGCAGCGGTCGTGGAGCTGCCGGAACCCGCGCAGACGGGTGTGGAATCCTCCCTTGCCGGGATGACGCAACTTTCAGGGGGAGCGATCGTGGTGCGCGATTTTGGCGACGACCTGCCCTTGGCGCTGCGCGCCGCGCGGCGTTTTGGGCATCGCCAGAGTTTCGCCGGCCAATCCTTCTGGTGGACCATCGGCGGCGAAGGTTTCGCGGCGACGGCGCTGGTCGAAACCGGGTTGCCTAATGCCGAGCGCTTTGCTGAAATGTTGACGGGTTCGTTCGATCGTTCGGCCATCGTACCGGCCTGAGGGGGCACGGCATGTCTACGCCTCTCGTCTTCCAAACCGCGACCGCCAGCCATGTCGGCAAAGTCCGCAAGGTGAACGAAGATAGTTTGCTGTCGCGGCCAGATATCGGGCTTTGGGCGGTTGCGGACGGCATGGGCGGCCTTGGCGGCGGCGATATCGCGAGCGGCGCCGTGGTCGCCGCGCTAGACACGATAAAGAACGCCGACACCGCGGCAGAACTGCTGGCGCAATTCGAGCATCGGGTCATTCGCGCCAATTCGGAAGTGCGCTCTTTGGCCCGCGCCCGGCCTTCCGGCCTGATGGGTACGACGCTCGCCGCCGTCCTCATTCGCCAACCCTACTATGCCTGCCTCTGGTGCGGCGACAGCCGCGTCTACCTCTGGCGCGATGGCGCGATGGGTCAAATTTCACACGACCATTCCGAAGTACAAGATCTGATC
>JASLHV010000187.1 GCA_030153205.1 Roseiarcus sp.
TCTTCGCAGACCAGACGCGCCAACGCCTCTTCGGACGCCGAAGTCCGGCTCGACATGAGCTCCCAGCCATTGAAGCGAATCTCGAACGCGTCGCCACGTTGGCGCAGAACGAGTTCGTCGCCGTCGGGCGTTACAGTGCGATCAAGCTCGACCCAATGATTCAAGGCGACCTCATCTGCGGCGACCAGGATTGAATTCCCCCAGGCGCTTACCCTGTCGCCACGCCGCGTTTCGCCTTAAGGAGAGCAGCGGTTCATCAGGGGCTTCGCCAATTCAAATGCATATTTTCGGCAATCTGGGCCATTCCGTCATTTTGGCTCCGCTTTCCTTGATCTTGATCTTCTATCTCCTGTCGATCGGCGCGCGGCGCGACGCCCTCGCTTTCGCGGTCGCGCTTATCGCCTGCCTGACGGTCACGCTGCTCAGCAAACTCTTCTTCGGCGTCTGTGGCGCGCGAGCCCCGGACCTCCATATCGAAAGCCCCAGCGGGCATGAAAGCTTCAGCGGCGTCGTCTATGGCTGTCTCGCCGTTCTCCTCGCAACGGGCCGACCAAAAAGGCTTCAAGCGCTGATCTACACAGCGGCGGCCTTGCTCTTCGTTCTTATCGGCGTCGGCCGAGTCGCCAGCCGCGCCCATACGCCGGAGGAAGTTGCGGTCGGACTCTTGATCGGAGTCGGGGCGGCCGCCCTTTTTCGGTCGCTTCGCGGCCACGCGGGCCCTTTTCCGGTACCATGGCGCGCCCTTGCTTTCCTCTCGCCCTTCGCCCTCGCCTTTGGTTTTGTCGCTCTCTTGGCCGCCCGCAATTGGACGCCTGAATATTTTATCGAGGCGGTCGGGCAACGGTTAGGCGCCCATTTCGGTGTTTGTATCTAACGGCGCCTCTTGGCGCTTTCGCGCGTTCATCCCCATATGCTGTCCGCCGATCGGCCTTCGACGGCGGCGCGAGGCAAGCCATGACGCTCGAAATCGTAACGGAAAGCCTGAGTGAGCGCGATATCGCCGCGCTGCGGATCGCGGTGCGCGCCCTCGAAGGCGAGAGCTTTGCATCGCGCCTCGCCAATCTGGTCGGCCGCCAAGTGCAGGCCGCCGGACGGGCCCTGCCCTCGGCCGCGCGGAAGATTATCGCGAGCGCCACTGAGACGGCGCTGAAGGCAGCGCTGCGCGTTGCGATCAGGACGATCGACAACAAAGCCCCGGCTAAGCCGCAGGCCGGCTTCCATAAAGCCTTGGCCGCCGCCTCCGGCGCAGCGGGCGGCGCTTTTGGCTTGGCCGCGGTTGCGGTGGAATTGCCCGTCTCAACGACGATCATGCTGCGATCGATCGCTCAGATCGCCCGCGCCGAAGGCGAGGATCTGAGCAAACCGGACGCCGCTCTCGCCTGCGTCGAAGTCTTCGCGTTGGGCGGTTATGCGCCCGGCGAAGCTGCCCTCGAAGGCGAATATTTCGCGATCCGCAGCGCGCTCGCCAAGACGATCAGCGACAGCGCCAGCTTCATTCTTCACCAAGGCCTGGCGAACGAGACCGCGCCGGTCCTTGTCCGACTCGTCGCACAGGTCGCCGCGCGATTTGGCGTGGTAGTCAGCGAAAAGATCGCCGCCCAAGCGGTGCCGGTGATCGGCGCAGTCGGCGGCGCTGCGGTCAATCTCGCCTTTGTCGAGCATTTTCAGACGATCGCGCGCGGCCATTTCACCGTGCGCCGTCTCGAGCGCGCCTACGGTTCTGATCTCGTGCGGTTCGAATATGAGAGGCTGCGGAACGAGCCGAAGGCGAACGTTCGAACCTAAGGCCGCAAGTTCGTCGCCCGTCACGCGAAGATCGCGCCGAATGACCCTTCGCCGTAATCCGGCGGGACGTTTTCAACCTCCTCACGCCATTGTGACCGCCTCCTATGCTTGAGAGTGGGAACTTTTGCCTCTACCGCTCAAGAAATTGTGAAGCTGCATTTCGGCCTGCGTAGCCAGGTAAAAAAATCGCGATAAAATAAGGATTTGAACGGACGATCAGGGCGTCTCAACCGAGGCGCTGGGAGCGAGAGGGAGATGGGTTTTCGGCGGCTTGCCGGCTGGCTCGTGGCGCTTGCGGCGATCGTGGCCGCCGTTGGTGTCTATCGCCCCGACGTCGCCGAGACGTGGGCGCCGGGTCTAGGGTCGGAAGCGCGAAGTCTGCACGCCCTGCTTCCCGCCGCGTTGGTGGAAGGATCAAGCGCTGCGTCCCAAGCGCAAGCCGCAGCGCCAAAACCCGCCGCCGCGGCGGCGCCGAGCGCGGGCCCCACGATCCCAGTGGTCGTCGGCCAAGTCGAACGCAAGGACTTTCCTTGGCGCGTCGACGCCATCGGCACAGTGCAACCGATCGCCTCCGTCGCGCTCCGGGCGCATCTCGACGCGACGATCAAAGAGGTGCTGGTCGCCGACGGCGCCCCGGTCAAGAAGGATGACGTACTCTTCAGACTCGATTCGCGACAAATCGAGGCACAGCTCAAAGGCGCTCAAGCGCAACTCGCCAAGGACGAAGCTCAACTCGAGCAAAACAAACGCGATGTGATGCGCTTTACCGATCTCGTCGCGCGCTCCGCCACGCCTATCGTCAATCTCGACAATGCGCGCACGTCGCAGGCGACGACCGAAGCGGCGATCCTCGGCGATCATGCGGCGATCGAGAATTTCAACGTACAGCTTGGTTGGCACACGATCACGGCGCCGATCACCGGCAGAATTGGCGTGGTCAATCAGAAGGTCGGCAATCTCGCAAAAGGCGGCGATATTTCGCCCGCCGGCGTTCTCGCGACGATCAACCAAATTTCGCCGATCTATGTCGCCTTTTCCGTCAGCCAGACCATGCTGCCCGCTTTGCGAGAGGCGATGGCGGAAGACGCCAAGGTTGTGGCGACGCCGCAAGGCTCACCAAAGAGCTCGATCGGCCGCCTGGCCCTGATCGAGAATTCCATCGACGCCGGCACTGGTACGATCTTAGCCCGCGCGATTTTCGATAATCCGGACGAACTCCTTTGGCCCGGCCAATTGTGCAATCTCTCCATCACCTTGAAGATGGAGCCGGACACGGTCGTGGCGCCGCGTGAAGCTGTGCAGGTCGGCCAGAACGGCAATTACGTCTTCACCATCGTCGACGGGCGCGCCCATGTGCAGCCGGTCGTCGCGGGCCGCAACCAGGACGGCCAAATCGTCGTGACCAAAGGCCTTAACGGCGGCGAGACGGTGGTCACGGATGGCGCGCTTCTGCTCCGCGAAGGCACAAATGTGCATATTCGCGAGACACCGAAAGGGGCGAGTTAATGTCCCTTTCAGAGCTTTGTATCCGCCGACCGGTGATGACGACGCTTCTGATGCTGTCGTTCATCGTCTTTGGTCTTTTCGGCTACAAACAATTACCGGTCTCGGCGTTGCCGCGCGTCGATTTTCCAACGATCGCCGTCAACGCCACCTTGCCCGGGGCCAGCGCCGATACGATGGCTTCGTCCGTCGCCGGGCCGCTGGAGCGCTCCTTCGCGACGATCCCGGGCATCAATATGATGACCTCGTCGTCGAACCTCGGGCGCACCCAGATCGTGATGCAGTTCGACCTCGATCGAAACATCGACGGCGCTGCGCTCGACGTACAGTCCAACATTTCGGCGACCTTGCGCAACCTGCCGCCGCAATTGCCAGCGCCGCCGAGCTTTCAAAAGGTCAACCCGGCCGATAGCCCTATCCTCTTCATCGCCCTCGCCTCCAAGACTCTGCCGCTGTCGCAAGTCGACGACTATGGCGAGCTGATTTTCGGCCAACAGATTTCGCAGCTCAAGGGCGTCGCGCAGGTTCTCATCTTCGGTCAGCAAAAATTCGCCGTGCGCGTCGATGTCGATTCCGACAAGGCCGCGGCACGCAATCTGACGCTCGACAATGTTCAAAACGCCGTCGCCGCCGCCAATTCCTCGACACCTGTCGGCGCGATGTTGGGCTCGCGACAAAATCTAACGGTCGATGCGACGGGCCAAATGCCGCATGCCGCGGAATACAACGACCTCGTGGTCGCCTGGCGCAACGGGGCGCCCGTCCGGCTCAATGAAATCGCCAAAGTCTACGATTCCGTCGAAAACAACCAACTTGCCGCTTGGCTTGGCTCCGATCGCGCGATCATCTTGGCGATCTTTCGCCAGTCCGACGCCAATACGGTCGATGTCGTCGACACGGTGAAATCCAAGATTCCTTACTATCAATCGCAACTGCCGCCGTCGGTGGACGTGCATATCTTGAACGATCGTTCCGTCTCCATTCGCCAGTCGATTGCGGATGTGCAGACGACGCTCATGATATCGATCGTTCTGGTCGTGCTCGTCATCTTTGTGTTCTTGAAGTCCGCGTCCGCGACAATCATTCCAGCGCTCGCTTTGCCCGTCTCCCTGATCGGCACTTGCGCCTTCATGTATGTTTTCAGCTATTCGCTCGACAATATCTCCCTGCTCGCGATCACGCTCGCCGTCGGCTTCGTCGTCGACGACGCCATCGTCATGCTCGAAAACATTACTCGACATATCGAAGAAGGCATGCGGCCCTTCGAGGCCGCGCTGAAGGGCGCACGCGAAATCGGCTTCACCATTCTTTCCATCACCTTCTCGTTGGTCGCGGTGTTCATTCCGGTGCTGTTGATGGGCGGCGTCGTCGGCCGCGTCTTTCGCGAATTCGCCGTCACCATCACCGTCGCGATTCTCGTGTCCGGATTCGTCTCGCTGACTCTCACGCCGATGCTCTGCGCGCGGATTTTGAGCGCGCCGAAACATGGCGCCGCCGCTGGGCTTTTCTCGCGCATCTCCGATTTCTTTGTCGACGGCCTGCAGACGCTCTATCGAATCTCGCTCGATTTCGTCCTGAAATTCCGCCTTCTGGTCCTGATCGGGACCTTCGTCACTGGCTATATCGCCATTTCGCTTTACGGCAGCATTCCGAAAGGGTTCTTCCCAGACGAAGATACGGGATTCCTCCGCGGCATTACCGAAGCGCAGGCCGACACCAGTTTTGAAGCGATGTCGCAACGCGAACAGGCCGTCGCCAAGATCATAAAGGACGATCCCGCCGTCGAGGACGTCACTTCGGCGGTCGGTTTCGGCGGCGTCACCAATAAGGGCTTCTTGTTTATCAAGCTCAAACCCAAGGAACAGCGCGGCCCGATGTACAAGATCATGGGGCGGTTGCGCGCGGCTACTGACGTCGTCCCCGGTCTCAGAACGATCTTGCAGCCGGTGCAGAATTTGGAGTTGACCGGCGGGCGCATCGCCCGCGCCAAATATCAATATACGCTGCAATCCGGCGACATCGACGCGCTCTATTCTCGCGCCCCAGAAATGGAAAAGGCGATCGCGCAAATTCCCGGCCTCAAGGACGTCAATACCGACCTCGACATTAACAATCCGCAGGCGCGCGTCGATATCGACCGTGAGAAGGCCGCGGCCTTTGGCGTCACCACCGATCAAGTACGTATGGCGCTTTATAATGCTTTCGGGACTCGTCAAATTTCGACAATTTTCACCGAAGCGAACGACTATCAAGTCATCATTGAGGCGAGCAACCAATTCCAGAACGACCCGGCCTCGCTCGGCCGAATTTACGTGACCGCCGGGAATGGCGGATTGGTCCCGCTCAACGAAGTTGCGACGATCCGGCGCACGGTCGGGCCGTTGCAGATCAACCGACAATCGCAACAGCCGGCCGTGACGATTTCATTCAACCTTGCGCCGGATATGTCGCTCGGTCAGGCGATCGACGCAATCCATGCAATCGAGCGGGATTCGAACCTGCCGCAATCGATCGTCACCGGCTTTACCGGCAACGCTCAACTGTTCCAACAGGCGCTCGCCGGGCAAGGCGTGTTGCTGCTCGCCGCCGTTCTTACCATCTACATTCTGCTCGGCGTTTTGTACGAGAGCTATATCCATCCGATCACGATTCTTTCCGGCCTGCCCTCGGCCGGTCTCGGCGCGCTTCTGGCGCTCGAGTATTTTCATATGGATCTTTCGGTGATCGCGATCATCGGCATTTTGCTCTTGATCGGCATCGTCAAGAAGAACGCGATCATGATGGTCGACTTCGCGATCGCCCGCCGCATCGAAGGCGGCCTGGACGCGTTGTCCGCGATCCGGGAAGCCGCGCTCATTCGCTTTCGACCGATCATCATGACGACTATGGCCGCGCTGCTTGGCTCGCTGCCGATTGCTCTTGGCGCCGGCGCAGGCTCGGAATTGCGTCAGCCGCTCGGCGTCGCGATCGTCGGAGGTCTTTGCGTCTCGCAACTGCTGACGCTCTACATTACGCCAGTGGTTTATTACTACCTTGACTTCGTCGACTCCTTCCTCGCTGGCCGGCGTCGTAAATCGGTCGCTCAGACAGCGGTGGCCGCGCCGCCGCTTAACGCTGCGGAGCCGGCCGAATAGAGGTGCTGCAACGTCGGAATGCCGGCCGCGGGAGCAGTTGCGCCCGCTCCGCGCATCGGCGATTGTGCCGTCCAACGAGACGTCCCAACGCGGACGTCCACCCAAGGGAGCAGGAATGTTTACGTCCAGCATCGAAATCATCGACGAGCGGTTTAGCAAGCTCGCTCACGGCAATGTCCATCTCGACAAGTTGTACACGGGTTGTCGTTGGGCCGAGGGTCCAGCTTATTTCGCGGCCGGCAAATACCTCGTCTGGTCGGACATACCGAATGACCGGGTGCTGCGCTTCGACGAGACCGACGGCTCCGTCTCTGTCTTCCTCGCTCCCGCGATGAACCATAATGGCCATACTGTCGACCGCGAGGGCCGACTCGTGTCCTGCGAACATCGCGGCCGTTGCATCTCGCGCATCGAACATGACGGCTCCCGCACAATTCTCGCCGATCGGTTTGATGGCAAGCGGCTCAATTCGCCGAACGATGTTGTCGTTAAATCGGATGGCTCGATCTGGTTCACCGATCCGACTTACGGCATCGACTCGAACTACGAAGGCGACGCCTCGCCCTCGGAGATCGGCGCGAGCAATGTTTATCGCATCGACCCCTCGAACGGCGCGGTGACCGCGGTCGCGACCGATTTCGTAAAGCCGAACGGCATCGCCTTCACGCCGGACGAGAAAGAGCTCTATATCGTCGACACCGGCGCGACGCATGTTAAGGACGGGCCGCGCCATATTCGCGCCTTTCCCGTGAGCAATGATGGAAAATCGCTCGGAAAGGGACGGCTCTTCGCCACGTGCTCGGTTGGCCTTTTCGATGGTTTCCGTTTCGACACGAAGGGCAATCTGTGGACCTCGGCGGGGGACGGCGTTCACGTTTACGCCTCCGACGGAATCCTCATTGGCAAGATCAATGTGCCGGAGGTCGTTGCGAATGTCTGTTTCGGCGGACCGAAGCGCAATCGTCTCTACATCTGCGGCACGACGTCGCTTTACGCGATTTATGTGAACGCACAGGGCGCGATCTGGCCGCGTTGAGCGGAGAGAACGTGTTGACGATTGGCCGCCGAGTATCACGGCGGCCACAATTTGATGCGGGCGATGCGCATTAAATTGCTCTATAGGCTTGAGAATCGGCCGCACGCGAGGCGCGCATGTCCTCGTTAGGCTTGGAAAGGGATATGTTCTATCGCCTTAAATGGGCGGCGCTTTTGGTGGCGGTCTTCGCGCTCACGATTGCGGGCGCTTATCGATGGCCGATCTCGTCCGCTTATGTCGCCTCGGAGTTTGGGCGCCAATTGACCCATTCCGTCGGTCTGGAATTGCGCGGGCCGGCGCGTGCATATCTGTCGATCCTGCCGCTCCCTTCCATTCAGATCGTCGACCTCGAGCTTCGCGGGAAGAATGGCGTCCCGGTTATTTCGGCGCCGAACGCCAAGGCGCAGCTCGCCATCGCGCCGCTGTTTTTGGGACGGCTCAAGTTTTCGACCGCGAAATTGCGTCGACCCACAGTATTGATCGATCTGGACCACGCGCCCTTCGCTGAGGACAGCGCGCTGGGCCAAGCGCTCGACAAGGGAGGCTCGGTTGGCGATACGGCGACGCTGGGCGTTCTGTGCTTCGAAGGCGGTCTTCTGCATATTGTCAGCTCAAAGAATGAAGTGGATACGCTTATCGAGGACGTCGACGGGGAGCTGAACTGGCCTCGCGTCGCCGATCCGCTCCGTCTCGAGCTTCAGGCCACATGGCGCGATGCGCCGGTAAAAGTTTCCGCGCGGCTCGCCAATCCGGCGGCCTATCTTTCTGGCGGCGGATCGAGCGCCGCGGTCGATCTCGCTTCGCCGCTCGCCTCGCTCAAATTGGACGGCGCTCTCAAACCCGACGACGGCGGTTTCTTCGAAGGCGGCGTGTCAGCCGAGGTCGCCTCAGTCTCGGCGCTGGCCAAAGTCCTGGGAAAGGGGCCGTTGCGCTTTCCTTCTGATGGACGGGTCGCCCTCGCAGGCAAGATCGCCGCTAAACTACGTATGGCGACTTTGAGCGACATGCAGCTTGACGCTTTCACCCAAAAATTTGACGGGGCCTTGGCCTTGGCGCGTACCCCCGCCGGCTGGTCGCTTTCCGGCTCTCTCGCGGCGGATACGTTGAACCTCGACGATATTGTGGCCGCCACGCCCGTGATTTTCGACGGAAACGGCGAATGGAGCGCTGAACCTCTTTCGTTGGGCCCGATCGCCTTGGCGCTTGATTTGAGGACATCGGTCGGCAAGGCGACATGGGGCGGGCGCACCATTCTTCAGGAGGCCGCCCTTTCGTTCATGACACATGACGGCGGGGCGACCGCAACTCTCTCCGAAGCAACGGCGTACAAAGGCATGCTCAAGGGCGAGATCTCTGTCACGCCCGACGCGCATGGCGTGAAAATGTACGCCTCGGCAAGTCTCGCCAATGCGGACGTGGGCGCCTTCATTGCCGATCTGGGTTCGACCGCTTATTCGGGTCAGGGCGGCGCTGAACTGTCTTTACAATCGTCCGGCGACAGCCCCGCCGCTCTGGCGAAATCGCTCAGCGGCGACGCCTCAATCAAACTTGGCGCCGGCGTCATCGAAGGGCTGAGTTTTGAAGAAGCTCTAAGACGCAGCGAACGACGATCGATCAATCCGATTACCGATATGCGTACGGGGCGAACGGTCTTCAACGAAGCCGAAGCCCGCGCGACGATCGAAAAAGGCGAGGCGCATGTTCGTACCGCCGCGATGATCGGACCTGGCGTCCTCGTTACGATGAAAGGCGGGGCTGATCTCGTTGCGCGCGCCTTGGCCACGCAATTCATCGCCACCCGAGCCGACCAACACGGCGCGCCGGACCTTGTCGGTCCCCAAATCAATGTCACGATCTCCGGGCCATGGCTACGTCCGATCATTAAAACAGACACCGGCGCCTGACCGCGTTATTCCGCTCCGGTCGAACGAAGAGTTCGAGCGATTGCTCTTAGCCGTTCGATCGGCTCTATTGCGGCGCAGCATTGCTCGGAGAGATCAATGAAAGCTCCTCGCAAATTTTTTGAGCCTTTGGCGATCGGCGCGCCGGCGCCTCTTCGCGATCTGCCGGTCAGACTCGAACGGATGATCCATTTCATACCACCGCATAACGAAAAGATGCGCGCCAAAGTCGGAGACATTGCGCGCAAAGTCGACGTCGTGCTTGGCAATCTTGAAGACGCCATTCCGATCGACGCGAAGGTCGCCGCCCGAGAAGGCTTCATCGCCATGGCGCGCGACGTCGATTTCGGAGCCGCTGGCCTTTGGGCGCGCGTCAATGCTCTGAACTCGCCATGGCTTCTCGACGATCTGACGCGTCTGGTCGGAGAAGTCGGCGATAAGCTCGATGTCGTGATGATCCCGAAAGTCGAAGGCGATTGGGATATCCATTTCACGGATCAATATCTCGCCCTTCTCGAGGCGCGTCATCACATCAAAAAGCCGATCCTTATCCACGCGATTTTGGAGACGGCGCAGGGCGTCAAGAATGTCGCCGATATCGCCGCTGCCTCGCCGCGCATGCATGGCATGAGCCTCGGGCCGGCCGACCTCGCCGCTTCGCGAGCGATGAAGACGACGCGCGTCGGCGGCGGCCATCCCGACTATCGCGTCCTTGCCGATCCGTCGGCGAATGACGCGCCACGAACTGCGGCTCAGCAGGATCCCTGGCACTATACGATCGCTCGCATGGTCGACGCTTGCGCGTCGAACGGCATCAAAGCGTTTTATGGTCCCTTTGGCGACTTTTCCGACCCAGAGGCCTGTGAAGCGCAGTTCCGAAACGCCTTCTTGTTGGGCTGCGCCGGGGCCTGGACATTACACCCAAGTCAGATCGAAATCGCGAAGCGAGTCTTTTCGCCTGATCCTGCCGAGGTCGCTTTTGCAAAGAAGATCCTTGAGGCGATGCCGGACGGCTCCGGCGCCGTCATGATCGACGGCAAGATGCAGGATGACGCGACGTGGAAACAGGCGAAAGTCGTCGTCGATCTCGCGCGGCAAGTAGCCGCCAAGGATAGCGACATGGCCAAGCTCTACGCTTTCTCATGAGCGCCGTAAACTCCTCCAAGGACGGTTCCGTGACGACTGTCGTGATCGATCGGCCGAACCGGCGCAACGCCGTTGATCGCGAGACTGCGGACGCGCTCGTTGCGGCTTTTCGCGCCTTCGACGCCGATGCTGACGCTCGCGTCGCCGTACTT
Organism: Roseiarcus sp.; assembly: GCA_030153205.1. Taxonomy (GTDB): domain Bacteria; phylum Pseudomonadota; class Alphaproteobacteria; order Rhizobiales; family Beijerinckiaceae; genus Roseiarcus. The sequence goes on from JASLHV010000187.1 coordinate 10,658, forward strand.
TGGGGCGCAAGCGGTAATTTCTGCGCTGGCGCTGATCTGCACGCGTTCAGCGCCGGCGTCGGCAATCGCGTCGCCGCTGACGGCGACGGTCCCATGGGTCCGACACGGATGATGCTGTCCAAGCCCGTGATCGCCGCCGTGAGCGGCTACGCCGTCGCGGGCGGATTGGA
>JASLHV010000276.1 GCA_030153205.1 Roseiarcus sp.
TGGTGACCGTTTCGCTAATTGCGCAGAGACAACTCGGTCCCGGCTACGCATCCGTAGTTCACTTGTTGCTTTGAGGCTGAGGTGTGCTTGCAAACGCTGTCGTCGTATGCGGTCGGGGATGAATTTAGCGGATTGACGACGGCGTCAAGGCAACCGCCGAGCGGCGATACGACCGCCACGAGTAGAATAAGTCGGGGAACGAAGGCGAAGCGACTGAAGAAATTCATGACCGGCCCTCTGATTCACACCTGGATCGAAGCAAAATCGACGAAAGCGGGCAAATCAACCCCTCGTTATTTAGGTAGACACCCGGCCGACATTGAGCAGATTACGCGCCGCCTTGACTTAGTCCTGGCTGATCATCGCTCACCATCCGAGCAACTTCGACGGAATGGCCGTACATATAGGCCAACCTAAGGACCATGGCCAGGATCATGGCGGCGGCGGGCGCCGGAGGCCGACGAAACAAAGCCACGAGCGGAAACACGCATTCAGGCTGATACGCCGCCTAATGGCGCCTTCGTTAAGGCCAAAATTTCAAATCGGGGGCGGCCGAAGCGACGCGATAGCGGCGAGGTATTGCTGATCGGCTTGCCGGTTTCGAGGTCTCGGATGGCTGAAACGCTCACGCCTGAAGCGCCTGACGAATTGATCGCGACTTGAGTCGACCCATCACACCTTACTAGACCGTAAGTAGTGTTCCTGAACGGCACAACTCTCTGCGGCCCACACCTTGCGGCCGGCATCGCGCGCAATCCCAACTGGGGTCGAAACAATCATGGCTTTGTCGCCTAGCCTGCATTCTGTGGACCTCACTTTCATCTGCCCGCACTGCGCCCATCCGCTGGTCAAGCCCGGCAGATGGTTCAAGTGCGCGATGGGCTTCAAATGCGAGTCCTGCAAATCCGATATCCGGCTGACTTATTCCAATAAGCTTGCCCTCTTCGACCGATATCGTGAACCAGTTCAGCGCGCTGAGATCGCCCCCAATGGCGGCAACGGAAGAATTGGCACTCGGCCCGCTACCCAATCAACCGATCTCGGCGTCAGCAAATCTCAGTCTTCTCGTAGTCGCCCTGCTGCGTGGTGCGCCGATGCCAGGACTGCCAAGAATATTCCACGCATCATTTTTGGCGACAGGCGGTTCCAAAAAGGTACGGTCTAACTCTATCAGGTTGGTCCGGGGTAGAGACCCGATGAACCAGGTCTTCTGCGAGCAAACAAAGCAGCTTTCGAGCCGCTTTGACTTGCTCGTTCGTGACCGTGAAAGCGACGATACTCGGATATGAAACTACGTTCTCTCAAGAAAACGCTTGAACCGCGCGTGAATGAAAAAGTTCAGTACTATTGTCGTCGTGCTTCTTTGCGGCGGCCCACTACATCGTAGCTACGATGAATCGTCGGTTTCTGCCTGGCTCGCCGCATTTGCAGACTATTGTCAATTTCGTCGCCGATTAGGTCCATCTGACCGGCGTCGATCGTTAGGCCGTCGTTATCGACTTCATATAGATCGATCGGTTTGCCGTCGGCCACCTGCAGATCGCGGATTAGATTGCGCAGCGCGTCCATTCGGGTTGGAGCATCGACGAATACGTTGTAGCGGACCGTTTGGGATAGGTTGAACGTGAAACGTGCCATGCGAAGTTGCCCCTTCGTGACTGGCTCGCGTTTACGGCTGTTTCAACTAATCGGCGTCCGGTTTCGCCGTCTTCACGTGAGCGGCGCGAGTGTAACGCTCCTATGTCGGGTGCGACAAATCGGCTCATACATCCTGAAGTTGCCTGAAGGACAAACTCATCAGAATCGTGCTTGATTTTGGTAGGCGCCGCAGTTGCGCAGAGCCGAAAAAAAGAACCAGCCCTTGCAAAGGTTTGCGCTTGCTGCAACGCGGCGTCGACTTATTGCGATGCGGTAGGACAATCGCCCACGCCCTTGCGCCGTCGCGCAACTAAAAGATATCCCGCCGCCACGGCCGCTGCTCTCGGGACCTTGATCGCTGATCCGAAGCTCCATGGGCATCATGTCCTACCCCAACAGCAACATCCTCGGATGCCACAACGCGCGCTCCCTTTAGGAAAGGCCATGTGTCAAAAATAGGGCCTTATCCTAGCGCGATGGGAGCTATCATCGTTTGCGGACCGAACGCCCGGCTCTCTCGTCATGAGGATTGGAATGCATCGTTTCTTCTGGATTGTTATCGTGGGGCTTTGCGCCGCCGGTCAGGCTCTTGCCCAAGAGGGCGAGCCGAGCCCTCTTGCTTGCGAAAGCTTTCGAGTCGAGGCCAAGCGCACCCTCGATCAAGCGCCTGACACGTTGCAAGTCAATACACTGTTCTTTTCGGCCGCGCGGAAGGGATGCACGAGCTCGATCGATGAGCTCATGCAGGCCGGAGCTTCGTTTGATGCGCGAGACCGAGACGGCGATACGCCCGTTGGTGTCGCCGCCAAGGCAGGCCGGAGTTCTTTCGTTGCTGAACTGCTTCGCCGTGGCGCAAAGATCGACGGCAGCGATGTCAAGGGCGCGACGCCGCTGCTGTTGGCCGCCCGCGCGAACCGCCGGGACGTGGCTCTGCAATTGCTGAGCACAGGCGCCGATGTGAACGCCGCGGATTTACATGGTGAGACACCACTGATCGTTGCCGCTTTCAATGGCGATGCGATCTTGGTTGAGCAATTGCTCAAGCGCAAAGCTGACCCCGCGCCCGCCGATTCGACGGGAAAAACGGCGATTGTCTATGCGGCGGGGCGTGGCGCCCAGAGAGTCGTCCGGCTCCTTCTCGATTCTGGCGTCGACGTGAACAAAGCGTACGACGCTGATCTCACTGCGCTCATGTGGGCAGCCGGCCATGCTGACAACGCGAGCGAATCCGAAAGTCTGCAGACAGTTAAGCTGCTGCTTGAACGGGGAGCCAATGTCGACTCGCGCGATGATCGGGGACGAACGCCGCTGATGATCGCTGCCGCTTTGAATCACGTCGATATCGTTCGAACGTTGATTGCGGCGGGGGCCGACAAGTCGCTTCGCGATCACGAAGGCAAAAACGCAGCCGATCTCGCGTCGACGGAGGAAACGCGTGCGATCGTAACGAGCCCCTAGAGACCAGCAAGCACGCGGGCCATTTGCCTGATGTCATCTTCGCTGAAAGTCTTCAGAAGCGACGTCATCCAATCGTTGTTTGCTCGCGCGCCGCTGCGGAAATCCATCATGGTCTTGAGCAAATAATCGTAGCTTTGGCCCGCGAGGCGTGGCTGTGTGCCAGCGCCCTTAAATTCCGCTTGATGACACGCCAGGCACTGTCCCGAATTCGCCATCACAGCAAAATGATCGGCGTCCTCCTTGGGGGCCCGGGGCTGATCGAGATTGACCCAGGGCTTCGCCGCGAAATAAGCGGCGAGCGCCAACATATCTTCACGCTCCATGTTTTCGACAACGGGCGCCATTTGATCGTTCTTTCGGGCCCCTTTTTTTATGTCGCGCAGCTCGATGTAAATGTAGCCCTCATTTTGTCCCCAAATAATGGGGATGGATTTATCCTGCGGGACGCCCTTTTCGCCATGACATGCGGCGCAAACCATCGCCTTTTCTTCGATCGTGTCGGCGAATGACGGCGCCGCCGTCGTGGTCAAGATCAAAGAAAATCCCAGAGCGTCCTTCCATCGTTTCATCATTTGCCTTTCGGTTCGTCGCGCAAGCGCTCAAAGCGCCGTGTTTTGATGATTCTTTGCCGTGGTCAAAAGAAGCGCCGCGGCGCCGCGATCAAGCGACGTCCGGGGCTCTGCGCCTTTGGCCCACGATGGCGACCAGGTTGTTCAATCCCGGAGACAAGCTCTGGATCGCAAGAAAACGGGACCGAGGTCCGGTCCCGTCTCTTCTGCGTCGAACCAGAATTCTCAATCGGGCAAAGAGAACGCGATAATCGAGTTCCCACGCTTGTAGTCGATTTGCGTGTTGCCGCCAGCGCCTACCACGATGTACTGCTTGCCTTCGATCGTATAGCTCGAAGGCGGCGCGTTCACGCCGGCGCCGGCTTGGAAATCCCATAGCGCCGAGCCGGTTTCAGCGTCGTACGCTTTGAAATGTCCGTTCCCTTCGCCGGTGAAGACGAGGCCGCCGGCTGTCGCCAAGATGCCGCCGATCATCGGCTGCGACGTCTTGACCTGCCACCGTATTTTCCCAGTGTTGTAATTCACCGCCGTTATATTGCCCCATTGCTCCTCGGTCGGGATCACCTTGAAAGCGCCGCCGAGCCAGAGTTTTCCATCAGGATATTTGGAGGATTCCAGGTGATACGTCATCGGCTGATGCAGATTGATGGCGTAAGCCAAGCTGTGCCTGGGATTGATGGCGATTGGCGACCATTCGACGCCGCCATTCGCGCCTGGCAACATACGTGCGCCGTCCTTCGTCGGGAGCACCCACATATTCTCCTGTGGCACCATCGCCTCGGAGTACCGGATAAGGCTGCAATCTTTCGCGTCGTGAACATAGATGTGACCGGTCTTTCCGGCGTGCAGCACACCTTTGACCATCTTGCCTTCCTTGTCCGCCACCTGCGTTATGACGGTCGGCGAGACGGCGTCGAGGTCCCAGACGTCATGCGCAATGTACTGGAAGTGACAAACGTATTTGCCGGTGTCGAGGTCGAGTGACACAAGGGAGTCGGTATACAGATTGTCTCCCGGACGAAGCGAGCCGTCCAGATCCGGCGACGGGTTACCGACGACGAAATAGATCCGGTTTGTCTCCAGATCGACCGCCGGGTTCTGCCAGACGCCGCCGCCGAGCGCCTTGTATAGGTCGCCGCCGACCTTTTGATAGGCGGCCTTTTCAGCGTCGATGTCGCGATGCATATCGCGCCCGGTCGCATCAGTTGTCGCCCATGAGCCTTTGCTTTCTTCGGGAATCGTATTGAACGTCCACTTCAAGTCGCCAGTCTTGGCGTCAAAGGCCTTGACGAAGCCGCGGATTCCATACTCGCCACCATTGGTGCCGATGAGAATGAGCCCCTTCACCGCAGTCGGAGCCATCGTCTCCGAATAGCCTTTTTCAGGGTCGGCGATTTCCTTTGCCCACTTCACCTCGCCGGTCTTCGCATCAAGCGCGACAAGTTTGGAATCGAGGGTCGCGAGATAGACCATCCCACCGTAGACCGCGACGCCACGATTGTTTGGACCGCAGCAATAAGTCGTGATCGGCCCCATCTTGTGACGATAGGCCCAGAGCTCTTCGCCGGTGCGCGCGTTCAGCGCGAAGACGTGATCAAAGGATGTAGTGACGTACATGACGCCGTTGACGACGATCGGCGACGTCTCCAGGGAATCTATGACGTCGGTTTGGAATATCCAGGCCGGCCGCAGCTTGCTCACGTTCGAAAGATTGATCTGGCGAGCGGGATAGTATCGCGTCTGCAGATAATTGCCGTTTGTGTGCAGGAAGTTGTTTCCGTCATCTCCGGCGCGATTGAGAAGGTCCTGCGTTACCAGATTCATATCCCCCCAGAGGGTAGCAGGCTTGACCTCATCTTTCTTGGCTACCTCTGGTTTGTCCTCGGCCGCTCCGTAGCTTGCAAAAAGACCCATAGCGCCAACACAAGCCAGCGCCAGCCCCAGTTTCTTGAGCATGGCATTTCCTCCCTAACCGGCGAAGCCGGCCTCCTCATCTAAGCACTGCGCGCATCCCAAGAACCTTGCAAATTTGCAATTGTGGAAACGTTAGGGAGGGCCAATTCGCCAGAATCGCTAGCGCCTCCATTCCCGCGAGAGAGATCTAAGCCGTCGGCGCCTGCGCGTCGGGGCTGTTCACCGCAATGCGTGTGCTGGCGGCGGCCGTTGCAGCTCCGTCAAAGCCGCCGAGCTGATCGGAATCACCGACTACGGTGTCAGCCGGGCAATCAGCCCGTCTCAAGACACTGACGCGTTCGGTGACCCTCACCGACGAGGGGCGGCACTTCTATGGAGAATTGAGACCGCATCTCAACGCGATCGAAGCGGGATCGCAGTCACATGACCGCGTCGGTATTGCGCTTGGCATTCCGGGGGGCTGCGCGTCTGAGTAAAGAGCGAGAATCAACCGCCGCTGGCGCCATTCCCCACGAAATTGCGCACTGCGCTGACACCTTTGTCAAACAAACTCGGTACGAATTGCAGCAACGATTCAGCGGACGTACCGGTTTCGCGGGGCGCCTTGGCTACTTCGGGCGCGGTCGCCGCCCCGCTGCCAGGAGCGGTCGCCACGTCGAGCGGCCGCAACGGGCTACCCATGGTCGTCCGGACTTTCGGGGTCGGCTTACGATCGATCGATTTCGACGAAGATTTGGAAAGCGCGCCGGTCTTGTGCGCCAATGGCTGTGGAGCAATGTTGGCGGGAGCTTGGGATAGCGGGCGGGCAGGGGGTACCGGCGCGCGATCTGGCGGCGCTGGCGGAGGTGGGGGCAAAGCTGGAGCTTCGGCAGGCTTCAGCGATTGTATTGCCTCCTTGGACGAACCGCTGTCGTCCGGGACAGAGCCGCCAAGGCGGACTAAACGCACTTTCTCGTCTTTTGACTCTGGAAGGGATCGGGAATCTGGATGGGATCGCGGATTATCGGCAGAATCGGCGGTTTGGCCGACCGTCGTCGGGGGTACGGACGGCGCATCTGCCGGTGTGATCGACCGAGCCACCGGAACTGAAGATATTGGGTTTGGGCCCTCAGCATTGGAAGGATCGGGTGACGTCGGGGCCGAGCGCGGGTGCGGTAAAGGTTCGCTCGAGCGATCATCGCCCGAGGCAAGATTGACTTGGTCCTGTTTGCCCGCTTGATTCAACGGCAAAACCGAGGCCGAACTGTCGCTCGAGGAAATCGCTTCGCGCAAGGACGCCAACGCTTTGGCTGATCCATCCGCCGCGCTATCGACCGGCGTCGCTATTCTCGCGTCTGGCGCTGCGTTAAGCGCCCAGGCGCCGAAAAAGCCCCCGGCCCCGATCACGAATAGGATGGTTAGGACCACATTTGCTCGGCCCCACCGCCGGCGCCCTGTTGATGGGGCGCTGGCAAAAGTTCCGCCCTCATGTGGATAGGAACTCCGAACCGCCAATACGTCGCCACGGAACTTTGACGACGTTTTTTTCGATACTAACGCCGCATCGACGACGGAAATCGGGAAGCTGGGATCTGTTCCTCTTGGCTTTGCGGGTTGGTCGACGGCAATCACGGGGGGAGGCGAAGTTTGGGCGCCTCCAAGCGCATCACCAGCCGCCCTATCAGGGAGCCGAACCGCTTTGACATCCGCCCCCATTAAATGGGCGAATTCTTTAAGAAGGTTTTCTTCCCGCTGCTTGATGCGAGAGGCATTCGCGCTTCTTATTTTCTCAACCCGGTCGGTGGGGCCTCTCGGCAAGGGAGCGCTCATTGAAACACCTCGATCACTATTGCTACGAACGCAAATGTCGCCTTGGGACCGGTCGGGAGCGGGAAACCGGGTCTTCCTGCGTTGCGAGTGCGGCAATTATGCGACGGGCTAGCCTCATTAAGAAAGACCGATGAGGAACCGCGCGGGCAAAGTCCCCGCGGCCTTTGCGTTCGGCCTAAAATGCCTTGGCAAAATGTAGTAAGCAGATCAGGGAGCGTGCGCCGCTCAGAGGGGCGGTAGCGCCGCCACCCCTGGCGGTTGCGCGATCGCGGCGCCACCGTTCGCCAGCGGCGGTGCGAGGCAAAATTCAATCGCCTCCGTCATCGAGCCAATTGTAACGTCGGCATGCGCCTGCGCCATGATCGAGGAGAGGTCTTCGCTTCCCCA
>JASLHV010000285.1 GCA_030153205.1 Roseiarcus sp.
ATATTCCTGTCTTTCATGAAATTGGCGGGGGCTATCTGAGGACGATCGATCCGACCGATGGGCCGGGATGGCGCGCGGCCATCCGACAATTTCTCGTTGACGATTCCGCCGAGCGAGGGGCATGCGCCGCAAAACTGACCACTTACGTCGCCCCGACTTGGCCGGAATTTTTTCAAAATATCGAGGCGTTTCTCGACGATCTGCCGAGCTTCAATCGCCGCTTGAGGCTGTGACCGCTTCGCTTTGACTGGCAAGCTCGCGCGCTGTCCTGAAGATATTGATCATGAAAACTGACACGAGTACCGCTCCAAGCAGCCAGACCGATGCTGCGTGAAGCGAAATCGCATGGCCGAAAACGGTAAAAATGGCCGGTCCCAAAAAATACATAGAAAAATTAAAGCCGATCACGATCAAACGCATCTCGGTGGGGCCGCAATTGACGAACGTCAATTGAAAATCCCCCGAAACCTGGTGCGAAAGTAAAATAAAGAAGCCGAGCGACAGATAGCCCGCAAGAACAAACAGGGCCGCGTCCATCCCGACATAGGGCGACGCGCCAAGGCCGATTGCGATGATGAGGCTGCTTGCCGCGTCGACGGAATGATCAACAAAAAAACCGTAACGAGGCCGTTCTATTTTACGGTAACGCGCTAAAGAACCGTCGAGCGAGTCGCCAAACCACTGGACGACCAAGCCAAAGCTGGCGAGGAAAAAGAAGATGGGGCTCCAGTTGCTTGCGACATATCCGATCGCAGTAACAACAGCGCCGACGATGCCCAGGGCGGTCAAGTGATCCGGCGTCACCCATCGCGGCAAGGCTTCGCAGAGGGCGTTTAAAACCCGCCGCTCCGAGCGTGCGAGAAGGTTGGTCTGAATACGCCGAGGCGGCCGAAAGGACTCCGTCCAATCGTCCGATAAATTGGCGTCAATTCGTTCGGCCGTATAAGCTGCCGCCTGTGACAAACGGGCCCCTTGCTACGCTGAAACGCGTTTTTTGCTTGTGCGAAGTGTAACCTGCTTGGCCCGTGATGACCACTGGAAATTGTCCGATCGCGAAATTTTCTCGATCACGTTTTGGCTAAGTTTTTTTGCACAATTCAAATTAAACCCTGCGCAATCAGGCTGCGAGCGGCGTCAAGAATGCTTTCAGCCGCTGGTCGCGCCGTCCAGCCAAGGTCGCGTTGCGCCTTCGCTGAGGAGACGCGCCTTTCAACGCCAAGTTCAAAGGTGCGGCTTCTTATAATCGGGTCAAAAAGCCCCACGAGCCGCACCGCCCAGTCAGGCGCAGAGCGCGTTGGAACTTTTCGGGCCGCCTCGCCAAGTCCCCGTTTGAGCGTCTTGGCGATATCCCTGATCCAAAAGAACTCTCCAGCGCCAATATATCTTTGACCGGCCGCCGAAGGGGACGTCATCGCCAACAGATGCAGTTTTGCAATATCGCGAACATCGACGAGCGTTAGGCCAACCCTCGGCAGCGCCGGAACAGAGCCGTTCAAGAGTTTCTTGATCAATTCAAGCGAAGCGGAAAAATCGGCGCCAAGCACTGGCCCGAGAACGAAGCTGGGATTGATTGAAACGAGCTCCATTGCGCCGCCTTCGGCTGAGCGCCACGCCCAGGCGGCGCGCTCCGCGATGGTTTTGGCGCGATCGTAAGGCGCGCTATCGGCGCGATTTGTTTCATCCGTCCAATCCGTCTCTGTCGCTGGCGTTAGTCGCGCTCCTCGTCCGTATACAATCGCCGAGGCCGAGGACGTCAGGATGACGCGTTTCACGCGGGCTTTTCGCGCTGCTTTCAGCACGCGAAGCGTCCCATCGCGCATCGGACGGATTAACTCATCGTCGTTTTTGGGATCAATCGCGGGGACCGGCGCCGCGACATGGATTACATATTCCGCGCCGGCGACGGCGTCGTCCCAACCAGGATCAAAGTTGAGATCGGCAATCCTAAATTCCAGCTTCGAGGCGTCCACACCGATTTTGCCGAAGCTTTCTTGCAGCGATTCTATCTTCAACGCATTGCGCACGGTCGTGCGAACCCGCCAACCTTCCTCAAGGAGCGCCGCAACGCAAAAGCTGCCGATATAACCGGAGCCGCCGGTCACCAATACAAGGCCTCGCGCGTCGACGGACATTAGCGTCACGCCCTCGTTAAAGCCGCATCGTTCATGAGGAAAGCTTTGCCTTCAAAGAGTTTGGCCGGCGCCGTCACGGACCGTCGACGATGACTCAGTGAGCGTACGCTCGTAGATACGGAACGTCCGGGTCAGGCGGGCAGGCAAGCGCCGCATTGTGTTAAGCGCGAAATGATTATCTTCCAACATCCAGCTATATTCGACTTCCTCGACGCCGGCGCGGCGCGCATCTTCAATCGATTGCGCAAAGAGGCGGCTGACGGCGTACATAGCGACTTTGGTGCCGCGCCATTTCCTGACGACGCCAGCGATCGGCACACGCGCCATCCGCGTACCGCGAACGTGAATGCGCCAAAGAAGCTTCGCCGCGCCGAACGGGAGCAACTTGCCGCGAAGCCCGCGCAACGCCTCATTGACGTCAGGAATCTGAACAACCGCAGCAATATCCTCGTTCTTGTACCTGGCGATACGTATCCAGTGCGGTTTCGATACCGGCAACGTCAAATGTGCGATGAAGCGCGCCTCCTCTTCGCTGACGGGCGTCGCCCAGGAATTATCGGCCCAGGCGTCATTGTAGAGCGAAAGAAGCCGTGGAAAGTCTCGGTTCCAGTTGAGCAGCGTGAGACCATGAATTTCGATTTTCGGCGCGGCGGGATTGGCCGCCAGACGCGCGACCCGCTCGGGAAAGTCGGATTCGGCGACCCGGCACACATGCGCGACAAGATCCACGACCTTGCTGTAGCCCAAGGTCTCGATGTGGCGGCTGTAATGGGGCGGGGCATGGTTGGTCTTCACAACATGGGGTTGATCGAACCCACTGATAAGTAAGCCGCTTTCGTGATTGATCGTCAGGCTAAAAGGACCGCGGGCGCGTTGCATGCCATGGGCGCGCAAAAAATCCTCAGCCTTGCCGAAGAGGGCTGCGAAGACCGAATGATCGTCGATCGCGTCGATGAAACCAAAGAAACCGCAATTGTCTTGGTGCTTGGCTAAATGAGCGCGATCG
>JASLHV010000296.1 GCA_030153205.1 Roseiarcus sp.
GTCCGGCTCGTCGAGCAAGAAGGCGTCATGACCTTTGTCGGTCTCGATTTCGACGAAGGATACCGAAGCGCCGCCGGCATTGAGCGCGTGCACGATCGCGCGCGAGTCGGTGGTCGGAAACAGCCAGTCCGACGTGAAGGACACGACGCAAAAGCGCGTTTTGGCGTCTTTGAAAGCGCGGGCGAGCGAACCGCCGTAATCCGCGGCAAGGTCGAAATAGTCCATTGCGCGCGTCATGAAGAGATAGGAATTGGCGTCAAACCTTTCGACAAAGATCGAGCCTTGATGGCGTAGATAGGATTCGATCTGGAAATCGGCGTCGAAGGAGAATGTGCGTTCAGCGCGATCCTGCAGCTTGCGGCCGAACTTCCGATGCAGGGCGTTTTCGGAGAGATAGGTGATATGGGCCGCCATGCGGGCGACCGCGAGGCCTTTGCCGGGGCTGACGCCCTCGATCAAGTAGCGGCCATTGCGCCAATCGGGATCAGCCATGATCGCCTGGCGGCCGACCTCGTGAAAGGCGATGTTCTGCGAGGAGTGCCTGGCGGCGGTGGCGATTGGCAACGCGCTGAAGACGCGATCAGGGAAACTCGCCGCCCATTGCAAGACCTGCATGCCGCCCATCGAGCCGCCAGCGACGCAAAATAGAGTTTCGATGCCAAGGTGATCGATCAGCATGGCCTGGGCGCGCACCATGTCTGCGATCGTCACGATGGGAAGATCAAGGCCATAAGGCTTGCCGGTCGCCGGATTGGTCGAGGCCGGGCCGGTCGTGCCCATACAGCCGCCGACGACATTGGCGCAGATGACAAAGAAACGATTGGTGTCGATCGGCTTGCCGGGTCCGATCATCGTCTCCCACCAGCCGCTCTTTCCGGTGACGGGATTGCGGCTCGCTACATGCTGATCGCCCGTCAGCGCGTGACAAACGAGGACAGCGTTAGACTTGGCGGCGTTGAGGACGCCGTAAGTCTGATAGGCGACCGTAAGCGGGGCGAGATCGACGCCTGCGTCCATATGCAACGGGCGATCAAGTCCAAAACGCACGACCAAACTGCTCGGCGTATCGGCCTCTAACGTGCTGCCGACGAGATTTGGCGCTGGTCCGCCCAAGCATCGCTCCATGTGTTCGGTCTGTCGAACAAGTCGTTTGATATATGGAATAGAGGCAAAATTCAAGTTGAAATCGCCATCCGCCGAGCGGCCTTAACGAAGCGTTGGCGATCTTCGAATCTTTGCCGGCCCTGGTAACCCCTCGGACGATCCAACAAGCTAAGATTTTAGAAAAATTGGAGGCGTTCGAAAGATCGCATAGCGTTTATGAACGCGGGATGGGTCGAGCCGGTCGCGCTGCCGTCCGAGGCGCGTCTGGATGGCGTAGAATGGACAAGAGATGATCGCCGCCGCCGGCGCAAGGGCGCGACGGCCCGAGTGTGGCTTGCTGTCGGCCTGGCGCTCGCGGCGACCGGCGCGTTCGTCATGTCGCCTTACGCGCATCGCGACGACCAGCCCCGGGCGCCTGTTGTGTCGGCTCCGTCTCCTGAATTCCGCCAAAGCGATCTGCCGCCTCTGCTGTTCGCCAAGGCGCTCGACGGCGGCGCCGCCTCGGCAACTTACGAAGCGCAGGCGCGCGAGAGCGACGGCGCCCGTCGCGACGCGCTGACGCTCGGCGACCCTACGACCGACGGGCCTTTCTTGAGGGCGTCTGCGCGGGTCGGCGGCATGACGCGACCGCCTTTGTTCTTTGTCGAATTGGCGCGAGAGGCGGCCGAGGTCGGGCAAGCGGTCGCGCATGCTTCGACCCCGGAGGCGGACGGTCCGCTTCTTCTCTCTGAGGTGACCTTGGACGCGGATGGGCGCGAACGCGCTTGTCTTGGCTTCCGGTTCAACGGCGCCGGCACGGCCGATCTCTCCGGTCTTGCCTGTGGGGCGAATGGCGCGCCGGTCGATCGCCCGGCGCTGATGTGCCTGATCGGTCGCATCGAGGCGACGCCGGCGGGCGCTCAGACCGGCCTTGGTAAGATCTTGAGCGCCGCCGGTAGCGAGCGCTCACCCTGTTGAGGCGCGCTCAGGCGCGTTCGAGCTGCGCGAGGATTGCGTCACCCATCTGCGAAGTCGAGACGACGGCGCTGCCCGCCGATTGAATGTCGGCGGTGCGCAAGCCGGCCGCTAAAACAGTCGCGATCGCCGCATCAAGCTTGTCGGCGGCTTCGTTCAGACCGAACGAATAGCGCAGAGCCATGCCGAACGAACCGATCATCGCGATTGGATTGGCGAGGCCTTTGCCAGCGATGTCGGGCGCCGAGCCATGGACCGGTTCGTAAAGCGCCTTTCTCTTGCCAGTCTTCGGATTGACCTCGCCGAGCGAAGCTGAGGGCAGCATGCCGAGCGACCCGGTCAGCATCGCCGCCACGTCCGAAAGCATGTCGCCGAAGAGATTGTCGGTGACGATGACGTCGAACTGTTTCGGCTTGCGGACCAATTGCATGCCGAGCGCGTCGGCGAGCTGGTGCTCCAGGGCGACGTCGGAATATTCGCGCTTATGCAGGGCGGTGACCGTCTCGTTCCACAGAACGCCGGACTTCATCACATTGCGCTTTTCCGACGACGTCACTTTGTTGTTGCGCCTCCGGGCGAGATCGAAGGCCACGCGAGAAATGCGTTCGATCTCGTAAGTGTCGTAAACCTGCGTATCGATGCCACGCTTCTGCCCATTACCCAGGTCGATAATCTCTTTGGGCTCGCCGAAATAGACGCCGCCGGTCAATTCGCGCACGATCATAATGTCGAGCCCCTCGACAAGATCGCGCTTCAGCGACGAGGCGTCGGCCAAGGCCGGGTAGCAGATCGCCGGCCGCAGATTGGCGAAGAGCTGCAAATCCTTACGCAGCCGCAAGAGACCGGCTTCCGGCCTCACATCGTAAGGCACACCGTCCCATTTGGGTCCGCCGACCGCGGCGAGAAGAATGGCGTCTGCCGCTTCGGCCCGGGCGACGTCCTCGTCGCTGATCGCCTTGCCATACGCGTCATAGGCGCAGCCGCCGACGAGGCCTTTTTCGATCTCGAAATGGGCGACACCGGCGCGGGAGAAGAACGACGTGATTTTCTCCACTTCAGCCATGACTTCCGGCCCAATGCCGTCGCCGGGCAGGAAAAACAGTTTGAACGTCGCCATCGATACCCGCTGATGTTAGAGAAAGGCGCGACTTGCTAGCGCATTTTTCGCCGATGAGGAAAGAGATTTGAAAAGGTTGGTCATTCCCGTGAAAGCGGGGATCCAGGCGGGGTTCAAAGGTTCTCGGGATTCCCGCTTCCGCGGGATTGACGCAACGGTTGCCGGCTGGCGGCGATGATCGTCAACAACAGCAGCGCCGATCAATTTCTCAAACGCTGGCCGGCCGGCGCGATTTTTTTTCTCGTCCATGGCAATGACGAAGGCCTCATCCGCGAACGCGCGCGCAAGCTGGTCGCTCTCGCTCTTGGCGATGATGCTGATCCCCTACGGCTGGTCCGTATGGACGGCGATGCGGTAGCGCGCGACCCCGGAAGTCTCGCCGATGAAGCGCAAGCCATATCGATGTTCGGCGGCGGCCGCGTCATCTGGATTATTGCGCAAGCGCGCGATCTGATGCCGGCGCTCGAGCCGCTCCTGAAAGCGCCGCCGGCGGAATGTGCGGTCATTGTCGAAGCAGGCTCGCTCAAGAAAGGCGGCGAACTCAGAAACGCCTTCGAGAAGGGCGAAAAATGCGTCGCTATCGAATGCTATCCAGACGATCGCCGGAGCCTTTCAGCCTTGATCGATGAGGAGGCGCGGGCGGCCAATTTGCGCGTCGCGCCCGAAGTGCGCGAGGCCTTGCTGGAAGTTCTCGGCGCCGACCGTATGACGACGCGTAACGAAATCGCCAAGCTGATGCTTTACGCGCGCGGCCGCGAGATCGTCACCGGCGAGGACGTGCAGGCGATCGTTTCGGAAGCCGCGCCCTCTATGCTGGACGAAGCGATCGACGCGGCTTTCGCAGGCGAGACGCGCAGCGCCGACAAGGCGGCCCATCACTATCTCTCGGACGGCGGCGACGCTTCGCTTCTGCTCGGCGCATTAATTCGTCAGGCGACGCTTTTGCATAAGCTCCGCATGGAGATGGATTCCGGCCGCAGTTTCGAGACTGCGCTACAGGCCGTGCGCGCCCGCGTATTTTTTACGCGCCGCGCCGCTCTCGAGCGCGCCGCCAATCGATGGTCCGCCACGAAACTCGCGCGATTGTTTGCGCCGCTCCAGGCCGCCGCTTTTCGCGCCCGTCAAGATGCTGACGTGGCGGAGCCCTCGGCGCTTCGCGCGCTCTGGGCGATTGCATCCAGCGCCAAGGCGGGAGCGGGGTAGTCACCCCATCTCTACGCCGAGCCGCCGGCAAAGATCGTCGAGCTGCTCGAAATTGGCGAAAGCGATTTTCAATTCGCCGCGCTCGCCGTCATGGCGGATCGTCGCTTTCACGCCCAACGCAAGCGCAAGCTTTTTCTCCAGCGCGCGCGTATCGGCGTCGGCGCTTTCAGGCCTTTGCAGCGACGTTTTCGGCGTACGCTGCGCTGCCGGCGCCTGCGAGAGGCGTTCGATGTCGCGCACCGTCAGACCTTCGGCGACGATTCGTTTGGCGACGGCGTCGGGATCGGGCAGGGCGAGAAGCGCGCGAGCGTGGCCGGCGGAGATCTGACCAGACGCCAGAAGGGCGCGCGATTCGCTCGGCAGATTCATCAGGCGTAGCGTATTGGCGACATGGCTCCGGCTCTTGCCGAGAATATGCGCGACTTCGGCCTGCGAATAATTGTGCTCCTCCATCAATTGCTGATAGCCGCTCGCCTCCTCCAGGGCGTTTAGGTCGGCGCGCTGCACGTTTTCGATAATTGCGATGGCCAGCGCGTCCTTGTCGGTGGCTTCGATGACGATAATCGGCACTTCATGCAGGCCGGCGCGTTGCGCGGCGCGCCATCGTCGTTCGCCGGCGACGATCTCGAAGGCGTCCGTCGTGCCGGCGACGGTGCGAACCAGGATCGGCTGGATGACTCCACGCTCGCGCACCGAGGCGGCGAGATCGTCGATCTCGCTCTCACTGAAATTCTTGCGCGGATTGCGCGGGTTGGCGCGGATGAATGCGATCGGAGTCCTGCGCTGGCCGCCCCGCGCATCAGCAGCGGCGGCCGTCGGCGCGGCGGGTTCGAGGGCGGGGCCGAGAAGCGCGGCGAGGCCGCGGCCAAGGCGGGGGCGATGCTCGCTCGAGCGCGCGGCGTGTTCGGCCATCCTATGCTCCTATCTTCTTTCGGTGAGACGCGGCGGCTCAGGCGGCGCGCCAGCGCCCCTCGCGTTGAATCACTTCCGAGGCCAGCTTGAGATAAGCTTGGCTGCCCGCGCATTTCAGATCGTACAAAAGCACCGGCTTTCCGTACGACGGGGCCTCGGAGACGCGTACGTTGCGTGGAATCAGCGTCTCGTAAACCTTCTCGCCCATGAAGGCGCGCACGTCTTCGACGACTTGCGTGGCGAGATTATTGCGCGGATCGTACATCGTTAGTACGATCCCATGGATCGACAGTGACGGATTGACGGATTTTCGTACCTGCTCGACCGTTTCGAGAAGTTGCGATAGGCCCTCGAGCGCGAAGAATTCGCATTGCATCGGCACGACGACCGCGTCGGCGGCGGCGAGGCCGTTGAGCGTCAGCAGATTAAGCGAAGGCGGACAGTCGATCAGGACGTAAGTGATCGGCGGATCGCGCGATTCGGTTTCGAAAAGTTCGCGCAAAGCGTGTTTGAGCTTATAGGTGCGGTCGGCCTGACCGGAAATCTCCAGTTCGACGCCGAGGAGGTCCATGGTCGAAGGCGCGATGAACAGCCGTGGCACGGCCGTCGGCACAATGATCTCGGCGAGCGTCTTGTCGCCGACAAGCGCGTCGTAGCTCGAAGAGACGCGGGATTTGCGGTCGACGCCGAGACCGGTCGAGGCGTTGCCCTGCGGGTCCAGGTCAATCAGGAGGACCTGTTCGCCGATCGCGGCAAGGGCGGTGCCGAGGTTGATCGCCGTCGTCGTCTTACCGACGCCGCCCTTCTGATTGGCGATGACGAGAATGCGGGGTTGGACGGGCTTGTCCATCAAAGTTTCTCGACTGCCGATGGACGATCGAAGGTCGCCGACGCGGGATGGGCTCTCACAATCGCGATTTCGGACGCCGCGTCTATTCGACTTCTGGAAAATTCGATAGAAAAATTCTGATTAGCAGAATGAATATCGGCCTGCGCGCCTGCTGTTTTGCCTCTAGGGAACACGCCGATCGCTCCACTGTCGAGCCACACCTTGGCGAAATCGACGAGTCGCGGCAAGGGGGCCAGGGCGCGCGCGGTTACCGCATCCACAGGCGGCTGGATTATTTCGACGGCTTTTTCGATCCGCATATTATGAATTTCCACAGGCGCGTCTGTTTCGCGCGCCGCCTCGCGCAAGAACGCGGATTTCCGTTGGTCGCTCTCGATGAGATGAACGCGAGCGCCCACCGTCCCGACGAGTTGAATGGCGAGGACCAGCCCCGGGAAGCCAGCTCCGGAGCCCATGTCGACCCAGATCTTGGCCTCCGGGGCGAAGGCCAAAAGCTGGGCGCTATCGGCGATGTGACGTGTCCAAATCTCAGAAAATGTTGATTCTGAAATCAAATTCACGGTTTTACGCCATTTCGCCAGCAGCGCGACATAGCGGTCGAAGCGCTGGAGTGTTTCACGTGAAACACGTATAAGGCCAAGAGCGGCGCTGCGATCGTCGTTGCGACTCAT
>JASLHV010000495.1 GCA_030153205.1 Roseiarcus sp.
TCGCTGAAGGAGAATCGCTCACTGTTGATGACTAGAAGAGTTTCGCGCGGCGCTGAACAAGTTTCGCGCCGTCTTTCATCACCAAAGTGGCGTCACTGTGAAACCTTGGCCGCGCAGCAGCGCGACGAGCCCGTCCTTGCCGGCAAGGTGGAAAGCGCCGACGGCGATAAAGGCGCCGCCGGCATCGAGATAGGGCTTCGCCCGTTCGGCCATAATGTGATTGCGATCAGAGAGAAGGAGCAGGCTGAACGTATCCTCGGCCGCGATCTCCTCTTTGCTCAGCAAGCCGCTCGCATCGATGATCGGCATAGCCGAGACGGGCTCTCCTTTGACGTAAAAATCCAGCAGCGTGGCGTAGGCGTCTTCGTCGAGCCCGGATCGTTTCGCGCCGCCGACGAGAATCGTCGCCGCCACGTCGGGCTTGAGCGAGGCAAGGGCGGCGCCTTGTTCTTCAAAGGTCTCGAGCGCGACGACCTTCACGCCAAGGTTCTTGGCCGTCTCGGCGATCACATTGTCGACGATCGGCAAGTCCATTGATTGACGGCGCGCCTCGCAAATCGGCGCCGCGGTCGTCGCGGTGAGGAACCAAAGCTGAATGTGATGGGCGAGATCGGCGTTGACGCCGCGCGTGGCGAGATATTTCTCGACCGCGGTACGATCCTCTGCCGACGATATCGGCGCGAACGTATCGCTTTCCTGCGTGATCGCCTTGAGCATGAGCTTGGCGCCCATCTCCGCCATCGTTCCTTTGTCGATCGGGCCGCCAAGTTCGGTGGCGACGACTTTCGCGCCCGCGATATTCGCGGCGGCTTTGCGCGCGAGCGCGATGGCGCGGTCGTCAGTCGAGTGGACTGTGCCATAAAGGTAGGACGGCGCCAGGCCTTGCTTATCGATCCGCCAAAAGAGCCCTTTGGCGTTGACGAGCCAATCGGCTCTCGCCGCCTCGGCGCGCTTGAGCTCTTGCGGATGCGTCGCGGCGAGTTCGGATAGATCGTGGCCCTGACAAGCCGGCGGCGTCTCCGCAAAGCTCGGTTGAATCAAGAGCCCCAAGGCGACGCCAAGGGCTGCGAGCCCGCGCATCCAGACTGAAACAGCCCGATTCATGAATTTCATCCAACCAGCTCGCTCTAAAGCTTGCGCAAGGCGACGGCTTCGATGCGGTGACTTCCGCCTTTGGTGAGGACCAGGCTGGCGCGCGGCTTTGTCGGCAATATGTTCTCATGAAGATTAACGAGATTGATACGCCGCCAGATCGACCGCGCCGTCCCCTCCGCTTCTTCATCGCTCAGATCAGCGAATCGGCGGAAATAGGATCGCTCGTCGCGGAAGACCGTCTCACGCAACCGCATGAAGCGCGCGATGTACCATTTTTCGAGAAGTTCCTCGTCCGCGTCGAGAAATATGGAGAAATCAAAGAAGTCCGAGACGAAGGGGATTTCCTTGTCGCCGCGCGACAGGCGGTTCGGCAAAAGGACGTTGAGCCCTTCAACGATGAGAATATCCGGCCGGTCGACGGCTATATATTCGCCGGGCACCACGTCATAGGTGAGATGCGAATAGACTGGCGCCATCACGTTGCGGCGGCCGGCCTTGATGTCGGAAAGAAACCGGATGAGCGCTGAGCCGTCATAACTTTCCGGAAAACCCTTGCGCTCCATCAAGCCTTCGCGGAGGAGCGTTTCCTTGGGATGCAAAAATCCGTCTGTCGTTACGAGTTCGACTTTCGGCGTGTTGGGCCAGCGTGACAAAAGCGCCTTCAACACGCGCGAGGTCGTCGACTTGCCGACTGCGACCGAACCGGCGATGCCGATAATATATGGCACTTTGCCGTCGCCGGCGCCGAGAAAGCGTTGCGTCGCTTTGAAGAGCCCTTGCGTCGCCGCGACGTAAAGCGCGAGCAGGCGCGACAGCGGCAAATAGATCGCAATGACTTCTTCGAGCGAGATCGGATCATGCAGAGACTGCAGTCGGCGCAAATCCTCGAGCGTGAGGGTCAGCGGCGTATCGGCGCGCAGTTTCGCCCATTCATCGCGCGTGAAGCGATGATAGGGCGAGGCGACCTTTTCTGGCGGGTCGGCGTAGGCGGGATCGCTCATCTAACGCTCAGGATGCCCCCAATTATACGCCGTCGCGACTATGTCCGCCGCGCGGCTTTCTCTTCGTGACCGGATCGTTGGGTTCTTCCCTCCAACTCGCCGAGCACCTCGGCGAGTTTGACACCCCGCGCCTCAAGCACAACCAGCAAATGGTATAGCACGTCCGCGGCCTCGGCGCGCAGCGCAGAATCGTCCTGCGCCGAAGCGGCGATCACGAACTCGATAGCCTCCTCGCCGAATTTCTTTGCAGCGCCAGCGGGCCCTTTGTCGAGAAGCGAGCGGGTATAGGATTTTTCCGCCGTCGTCGCGGCGCGGCTGGCGATGATGCGGGCGAGATCGTCGAGAGAAAACATAAATCGGATTGTCTCACGAAAGAGATTTCAAAGCCGTTTTCGTTGTGAGCGACGCGAGAGACCGTAGTCTAGTCAGTTAGCAATATTCGCAAGCGGCCGCTCCGACAATTTTGTGCCCGGCCGTGGGGCAATTTAAAGGAAAATCCAATGATAACAACCCATTATGTCCGGTGCATACTTGGGCTGGAGATAACCAATATACGTCAGTTGATCCCAATTGCCTACATATTCAATAAGTAAAATGATGTTTCAACGATTTGCGCTGGCGGCGATTGTCGCCGCGAGTTTGACGAGGCGCCGCGGCCGCGGCGGATTTGCCGACAATGAAAGCCGACCTTCGCGCCTCCCCCGCTTCCACCGGCGTCCATCGGGACGACGCGAACGGGTGACAGCTCGGCTGGGCCGGACGCGTTGGTAGATCCCGCGAGAGCGAGAACAGCGCGGCCGCCAAACTCAATCATAAGCTCTGAGCCATTTCGAAAGGGGGAGCCGTCAGAGACTTCTGGCGCTGCTCAAAGAGCGACGAATCACCTTAAGATCTCGGCGCGGCCATCGCCAGATAGAGAATCCGCTTCTGTTCGACCCTTGATCGCGCAAGGGAATCGAGGATCAGGCCGCAAACCCCCATTAGCGCCGCGCAGAGCGTCAGGCCAGTACATAGAATGACCGTCGGAATGCGAGGTACGAGCCCGGTTTCGGCGAATGTGCCGACGATGGGCGCGGCCAGGATGATCGCCGTCAACATGGTCACGCCCGCGAGCGAGCCGAAGAACAACGCCGGCCGAGTCTCTTTCAGGAGAAGAGCGAAGGTTCGCAGAATACGAACGCCGTCGCGGAACGTACGAAGTTTCGAGGAGGAGCCTTCCTCACGCTTGCCGTAGGGAAGCGCGAATTCAGCGATCGGCAATTTGAGCTGGCTGGCGTGCACCGACAATTCGGTCTCAATCTCGAAGCCCGTCGAGAGCGCTGGGAAGCTTTTGACGAAGCGGCGTGAAAAGGCGCGATAGCCCGAGAATATATCGACGAAGCCGGCGCCGAACAGCGTTTGGTACAGGCGATTGAACACGAGATTGCCCATCGCATGACCGCGCCGATGGGCCTGTTCGTAAACTTCCGCGCGCGCGCCGATCGCCATGTCGACATTGTCTTCGGCCACAGCGGCGACAAGGCGCGGCGCGGCGGCCGCATCGTAAGTGCCGTCGCCGTCGGCCATCAGATAAATGTCTGCATCGATGTCGGCGAACATCCGGCGTACGACATTGCCTTTGCCGGGGCGTGATTCGAAAAATACCTCTGCGCCGGCTGCGCGCGCGGCTTGCGATGTTTCGTCCGTCGAGGCGTTGTCGAAAACGATCACCCGCGCTTGCGGCAGGGCTGCGCGGAATTCCGTGACGACCCGCGCAATCGCCGCCGCTTCATTATGGCAAGGCAACACAACGGCGACCCGCGGCGCCGGGTTGGCGGCGTCCTGTCCCGCAATCGCGCCCTGCATATGCTGAGCGACGGCGCGGAGCGATTGAGCGAGCCCTTCGGTGTCGGGCCAGGGGGCCTGCGCGCCGGCGTCCTGGCCTTCGCGCGCGAAAGCAGGCGATTGCGGCGCCTCGCTTTCCTTTTGCGGCTCCAAAGCCAAAGCTTTCGCGGACATTCTCACGCCAAATAGATTTGCGGACTAAACGGTCTTTCAATCATTGGCTGGGAAAAGTTGACCGATAGTGAAGGGCGAATTTCGCGCCAAGTCCCGTTAACCGCCAGCATCCTCGCCATTTTCAAGGGCCTGTTCATGTCGCTCGCCGCGCTCCGCCGTCCCGCCGCCGCCGAAGGCGCTACGGCCGGCGGTTCCTCGCTTCTCGGCTCGCCTTTGGCTTTGGCCGTGCTGGCGCTGATCCTCTCAGCCGCAAAATTCTGGCCCACCGCCGCATCGGTTTGGACGACGGGCGCTTACGGCAATACGGACGATGCGATGCGCCTCGTCGAGGTGCGCGATTGGCTCGCCGGGCAAGCTTGGTTCGATCTTCACCAATACCGCCTCGATCCGCCCGACGGCGTCTTCATGCATTGGACGCGCGTTCTCGATGTTCCGATCGCGATCCTGGTCAAGGGTTTCTCCTTCGTCCTGCCGATCGAGCAGGCGGAAAAGCTGACCCGGATCGTCCTTCCCTTGTCGCTGCTCTTTGCGCTCTTTTACGCCGTGATCAGTCTGGCGCGCCGCGTCGCTGGACCGAGCGCCATGCTTCCGGCGGCCATGATGACGGTGCTCGCCGGCGCGGTCTTCGGCCAGTTCGAACCAGGGCGTATCCATCATCACACGCCGCAAATTTTGCTCGTCGTTTTGATCCTGCGCGCGACGATCGATGCGGTCGCGACGGCAAGCGCCAGCCGCGCCGCGCTCGCCGCCGCGCTCGCCGCTCTGTCGCTTTCGATCAATGTCGAAGACATCACCTATATTTTCGTCGAAGTCGCTGCATTCGCATTGGTCTTCGTCGTGCGCGGCGAGGCGTTCCGTCGCGCGCTCGCGGGCTTTGCCGCCGCGCTTGCGGCGTCATCGCTTGCCGTCTTCCTAGCGACAATCGGACCACAAAGGTATTTCGTCGCCGCTTGCGACGCGTTTTCCGTGGCGCATCTTTTCGCGATTTTCGTCGGCGGCGCTGTTCTTATCGCTATGGCGGCGAGCGCGCCCTTGCTGCGGTCGTGGCCGCAACGACTCGCCGCCGCCGCTTTCGGCGGCGCTGTCGTGGTCGGCGCAATGACTTTCGCCTATCCGGCCTGCCTTCACGATCCGTTGGCGGCGGTCGACCCTCTGCTGAGGCAATACTGGCTCAGTCAGGTCGAAGAGGCGCGTCCGCTGACGACGATGATCCTCGCCAAGCCAAGCGACTTCTTCATCTTCATGCTGGCGCCGCTGCTCGGCCTCGCCGCAGCGATCTTCGTGGCGTGGCGACAGCAGGGAGAAGAGCGCGTGATCTGGCTCATTGTCGCGGCCTTCGCAGGCATCGGCTTCGCCACATCGCTGTGGCAGGTGCGCGCGATTGCCTCGACCTCCGTTCTCGCCCTTTTCGGCGGCGCCTTTGTCGCTGGACGGGCGATGGAATGGGCGCATCGCCAGGAGAATATTCTGGCGAAACTTTCGCCGATCCCGATCATCCTTTGCTTTTGCTCGGCGTTTTGGGGAATCCTCGCGGTCGCCCTTACGCCGTCGAGCGTCGAGGCCAAAACGGGGTCCAAGGATTGCCGCGATCCAGCCTCGATACGGGCCGCGCTCGACCCCTTGCCTAAATCGCTTCTGATGAACCCGATCGACATGGGGTCGGACATTCTCGCCGACACGGACCATTCGGTCCTCGCCGGGCCGTATCATCGCAACAACCACGGCAATGGCGTGATGGTGCGCGCCATGCTCGCCAAACCCGACGAAGCGAAAAAGATCGTCGAAGGCAGCGGAGCGAATTATCTCGTCTTCTGTCGCATGCCGGAATTCGACTCTTACACCGAGGGAAGTAGCGACGGGCTCGCCGCGGCGCTCGTCGCCGGGCGGGCGCCCGACTGGCTGGCGCCGGTCGCGACCCCGCAAGCCTCGCCGCTCGCGGTCTACAAAATTCGGTAGATCAGGGGAGTGCGCGCGGTTCACGGAAACGTGAACAGTTTTCCTTGGAATAACTAAAAACTATGACGATAGGAATTGCTTAGAAATTCGACCCAATTCGAACTATTCAAATATAGACTCGAACTTTCCCATAGATCACGACGATTAGAACGCTCTAGACCCGTGTTGCCCTTCGCTGACGTTCAGTTTGGCGAGGAGGGGCATGTGGGTCACGTTTCCTATCGTTACCGTCGGGGATCGACGGCGAAGGGTTTTGTCTTGGTCGCGAGCGCTGCCGTCCTCTTTTCCCCGCACGTCGCCTTTGCCGATGGTTCCGGCGCCTTACGGAATGCGGCGCCGCCGATAGACAGTTTCCACGAACTCGAGACGAAATACATTTTCGGGTTCACCACCGGCGCCGATATTGGCGTGCCCGGCGAACAATCCGTCGAATTCGAAACGACGGCCGCATTTCAAAAGCGCGGCGGTCATTACAGCGCGGTAGAACAAGAGATCGAGTTTGAAGGCGTCCCCACGGACTTTTTCTCCTACGAATTGAGCGTCCATGGCTCGTACCATTCGATCGGTGGAACGATTGGGCTGGACGATCTCAACAGAACGGGTTTCAGCGGCCTCTCGACCGCGTTAAGCTTCGCGATCCTGCATCGGGGGCCGGAATCGCCAATCGGCCTGACCTTCGTTGCGGAGCCGGAATGGGAGCGCATCGACGGCGGCAGCGGTCAATTCGCGCGCAACTTCAGTACGTCTTTCACGATAGTCGCTGACACCGAGTTGATCGCCAACCGGCTCTATGGCGCGGTCAACCTCAGCTATGAGCCGGAAGTCGGCAAAGCCGCGGACGATATCGATTGGGATCACAGTTCGACCCTTGGAGTCACCGCCGCGGTGGCCTACCGCATCTCGCCGAAAGTCACGCTCGGCGGCGAATTGGAATATTATCGCGCCTATGACGGCCTTCTCTTCGACACGTTCGACGGGAACGCCTTCTACGCCGGTCCCACGCTTCACGTCCAATTCGACAGTAAGACGATGCTCGCGGCGGCTTTCTCGACGCAAGTCGCGGGACAAGCGGTCGGCGAACACAATGCGTTGGATCTGACGAATTTCGAACGCTACCACTTCAATCTCAAATTCGAGAAAGAGTTCTGACCAGGCGGCGCGCCGCCCAAATCCAAAGGACGTCATTAATGAGCAAAGCCCCTCGTCATCGCAAAGCCGCTATGGGCCTTGGCGCCGTCGCCATCGGCTTTATGGCTTTCGTCTCCGCCGCCAAGGCCGAGCAGGTAACGCTCCAGGTCGCGCTCAAGGGCCATCGCTTCTTGCCGGCGGAACTGAGCGCGCCGGCCAATAAGCCCCTCGTCATCGAAGTGTCGAACCAGGATCCGACGCCTTCGGAATTCGAGAGCAAGACGTTGCGGGTCGAGAAAGTCGTCGCGGCCAATTCAAAGATCACGGTACAGGTTCGTCCGCTTGTCCCGGGCCGCTATCGCTTTTTTGACGATTATCACGAGGACACGACCGAAGGTTTCCTCACCGTCAAGTAACAGGACATTCAATGCTCGGCGCGCTCATCATCGTCTTTCGTGAAGTCATCGAGGCCGGCATCATTGTCGGCATCGTGATGGCGGTGACGCGCGGGATTGCGCGAAGCCGAATGTGGATCGCGCTCGGCGTCGCCGGCGGCGTCATCGGCGCTTCGCTCGTCGCGGCCTTCGCAGGCGCGATCGCGGATGCGCTTCAGGGCATGGGACAAGAACTGTTCAACGGCTCCATCCTCGCCATCGCCGTCGTGATGCTGACTTGGCACAATGTCTGGATGGCGAGCCATGGCCGGCAAATGGCGGCCGAAATGCGCGAGTTCGGCGAGCAGGTGCGAAGCGGCGCGCGCTCGCTCTTCGCGCTCGCCATCGTGGTCGGCGTCGCGGTGATGCGCGAAGGGTCGGAAATCGCGCTGTTCTTGTACGGACTCGCCGCGGCGGGCGGTTCGGGCGCGCTGAGCTTGCTGGCCGGCTCGGCCTTGGGCCTCATCGCCGGCTGCGCCGTCAGCGCGCTGACCTTCTTAGGCCTGGTGACGATCCCGCAGCGCTATCTCTTCAGAGTGACGACGATCCTCATCACTTTCCTCGCGGCCGGCCTCGCCGCGCAGAGCGTTTTGTTCTTTGAGCAGGCGGGACTGGTGACCGCCCTGACCGAGACGGCTTGGGATACGTCGGGAATACTCTCCGATACGAGTCTCTTCGGCCGCGTGCTGCACACGCTGATCGGCTATTCCGACCAGCCTTCCGTCATGCAGGTCATCGTCTATGTCGTCACGCCGATCGCGATTTTCGCGCTGTCGAAACTATTCGCGGCGCCGAAGCGCGGTTCAAACGCGCGTGTCGCGACAGCCTCGACGCATGGATGAACCTCAAGCGCGCTTGGCGGCGACGAAGGCCTTGAATTCGTTCATCGAAGCGAAGCGGAAGGCCCCTTGATCGGTCTCGGCCTCGATCGAGCCGTCCGAAAAGATGCTGTAATTGGCGCCGCCCGCGCTGTAGCGGCCGACAAGCGTCGTCGACGCAGAGGGCGTCTCCACCATGGGCGCGGCCTCCGCGGCGATTGGCGGCGGTTCGGCGACAATCGCGGGCGCTGCGACTTCCTCCTTCGCCTCCGCCGCTTCGTCAGCTTGCGTCGAGGTCTCGACAGCGACTGGGATCTGCGGCGCCACGCCATGGGTCGCCTCGCGCCGTGCAACATCGCCTTGACGCAGAATCGTTTTCCGCAGGGCGTCGACGCGGTGAGTGAGCGCCGCCAAGCTCAGAACGATAAGTCCGGCGCCGGCTGCGATGGCGGCGGAAACGGCGTAAAGAAGGCCGATCTGCGTCGTCAAGAGATCAAGACTGGCGACAAAGCCCGCGCCGGCTGCGGCGATAAGAACGATTCCCAACAGAGCAAGCAGCCACTTCATCGGCGATTCCTTGATTCGGCCGATAATCCAAGTCACCTAATTTGTCGGAATGGCGGCGCGGAGCAGGCCTTTTCACCACATTCTCCGGGCCTTACAAAAGTCGCCGCGCGGCCAGCGCGTCTTTCAACGCGCCGGCCGACGATGGCTTCAAATCATTCGCCTGTCGCGTCAGCGACGCATTTCTTGGTGAAGCTGGTCTTGGCCGCGCCGGCGAGTTTCTTCTCGGCGGCCTGGCTGTCGCAGGAGGCTTTGGCGTCCTTCTCGCATTTGGTCATGAAGCTGGTCTTGGCCGCCCCGGCGAGTTTCTTGTCGGTCGCGTTCGAGACACAGGTGCCTTCCGCGAAGGCGAGTGCGGGCGCGCCGATCAGCGCGGCGATGACGAAAGCGGCTGCAAAGGTCTTGGTCATGTCGATCGTCTCCTCCAGAATCGCCCTGGACGGGCAATTCCAGTCTAGCTGAAAGCGCGCCGCGGCGAAGAGGTTTGGTCGTGGCAAGGTCTTTGTGGACAAACTCGGCGGCAATCCTAGGTCGCCAATTCTAGGGAGAAATCAGTGTCTCATCCTGCTTTGACGTCTGGCGCGGTGGCGGTCATCACGGGCGGCGCCTCCGGCATCGGCCTTGCCGCGGCGGAAAGCTTCGCCCGCGCCGGGCTTAAAATCGGCATCGCCGATCTCGGCGAAGATCGCCTGGCCAAAGCGGCCGAGAGGATCGCCGCCGCCGCGCCGGGCGGCAAGGCCGATGTTCTGACCCTGGCGACCGATGTCAGCCGGATCGAGGACGTGCGAAAGCTCCAGGCCGTGGTCGTCGCCCGCTTCGGCGGCGTCGATATTTTGATGAACAACGCCGGCATCGGGCCCGGCAGCACGATCTTCGGCCCGCGGGAGAATTGGGAGAAAATCCTCGGCGTCAATCTTTGGGGCGTAATCAATGGTACGCAGGTCTTCGGACCGGCCATGGTGAAACGCGGCCGGTCGGGCCTCATCATCAACACAGGCTCGAAACAGGGCATCACCACGCCGCCCGGCAATCCCGCCTATAATGTCTCCAAGGCCGGCGTTAAGACTTTCACCGAAGCCTTGCAGTATGAATTGCGCAACACGCCCGATTGCAAAATCAGCGCCCATCTCCTGATCCCCGGCTTTGTCTTCACCGGCCTCACGGCGGGATCGCGCATCGAGAAGCCCGCCGGCGCCTGGACGCCCGAGCAGACGGTCGCCTTCATGCTGGAGCGGCTGGAAGCCGGCGACTTCTACATACTTTGCCCCGACAACGAGACGACGCGCGCGCTCGACGAACGCCGCATGCTCTGGGCCGCCGGCGACATCGTCGAGAACCGGCCGCCTCTGTCGCGCTGGCATCCCGATCATGCCGAGGCGTTCAAGGCTTTCGCGGCGAAGTAAAGTTTAAGGACGTCATTTGCGAGGCGCCCGAACGGGCGACTCGCAAGGCCGGTCTCCCTCGCCAAAGGGCGCGATCGATAAGGGATTGACATAAGTGCATGTGTTTTACGCATTTCGGAGCGTCGTACGATAGGAAAATTGGACGCTCGATCCGCGTTTGAATTATAATACTATATCCTGCAAATGTCTCATAACGCACTGTCGCTGTTCAGAAAAACTCTCGCCAAACTTGCTTTGTACGCGCCGATCTCCTGTATCGAGACCGTTTGACGTTTCAAAAAACAGTACGATAGCCTTTCGACGCTTGCGCAATTTCATTTTTCAGCGCAACCGAAAAAATAAAAGCGCTTCAGCGGCGCGTGTCATTGAGGGAGGAAACCATTTCTCACCATCATCGAAAATTGAACGTATTTGCGTAAGCGCCCCGGTCTCTCGGCGCGCTCGATAGATTGCAATAGCAATAGATAATACGACTCGCGGCGCCCGCTCGCATCGGGACGCCACGACGGATCGCGTTCAAAAGCAGTACGATTTCTTGTCGGCCGCTTGCGCGGATCATTTAGCGCAATCGCGCAAATAAGGGCGCTTCAGCGTCGCATCCAGGAGGAAGAAAAATGATTTTTCATCGTCAAAAATTGACACGTACGGGCCAAGGCGACGAGCCGACTTCGCCAAGGCGGCGCGGCAAAGGGCCGAGCGAGCGCCTTTCGACGGCGCCGATCCGCCTAGCGGCTTGCCTCCTTCTTTCTATCACGCTTACCGCTTGGGGGGATGGTGGCCAAGGCGGTTCAGGAGGTCAAGGCGGCGTTCCGGTGGGCCAGGCGCCTCATCCGATCGCGCCTATCGATCTCCCGCCGATGGGATGGTCGTCGTGGAACAGTCTTAACAATTATGTCAATTTCACAGCGATAAAAGCCGCCACCGACGGGCTAGCGGCTTTGAATGCTAAAATACCGTACGGACAGAAGTATCAATATGTCAACATCGACGGCGGATGGTGGGTGGATTTCAACACCCCTTTCAGCCCCGGCGTAGGACGGGACGCCAATGGAAACATCGTCCTCGGCGTACCTCAGAACTGGCCCGGCGGCATGGAGGCGGTCGCGGCCTATGTTCACAGCAAAGGCTTGAAAGCGGGCATTTACACGGACGCGGGGGCAACTGGGTGCAGCGGCCCTGTCGGCAGCGGCCCCTCCACGGCCGGCCCGGACCAACCCGACCATTACGTACAAGATTTTACTCAGTTTGCGAAATGGGGATTTGACTTCGTCAAGGTAGATTGGTGCGGCGCCAGTGCTGAGAATTTAGACCCGCAGCAGGCCTATACGAAGATTAGCGAGGCGATCCAAACAGTCTATCAACAGACAGGAAAGCTTCTCGTCTTCAGCATTTGCGACCAGGCTCATTTGGGTTATGACCCGAGCCAGATCGATTTCAAAACAGGGCCTTTTACATGGGGCGCCGGTATCGCCCGGATGTGGCGTACCGGCGCGGACATTCAATCGAATCCGAATTTGCCGGATGTCGTGGGGAATTTCCTCATTAACTACCATCCGTTCGGGCAGCATACCGGCTACTATAACGATCCCGATATGATGGTCGCTGGTATGGGCGGCGGCGATACTTTCGACCAGGCGCATGTCAGTCTCTGGGCCATCGCGGGGGCGCCGATGATCCTCGGGAACAACCTGACCCAACCTGTCCCGGCGACCACAGCCGCTCTGTTGACTAATACCGATGTGATCGGGATCGATCAGGACTCGCGCGGCGCACAAGGCCTGTTGGTACAGGAAAACGCCGGCCTGCAAATCTGGGTGAAATATCTCGCCGGCGTCGGCCAGCGCGCCGTCGTTCTGCTGAATACGACATCCTCCGACGCGCCCATGACCTTCACCTGGGATCAGCTCGGCCTCGACACGAATGTGAAAGGGGCGGTGTACGACGTGTGGTCCAAAGGGTTCTATGATTTCATCTATCGCGGATATACGGCGACCGTCCCAGCGGGCGGGGCGAAGATGTTCCGCGTCATCGGCGCCGAACCGCAATTGAACACCGCCGCCATGCCGGTCTCCTTTGCCGGCGGCGCCGGCTATGTCCAGACCCAATTCGGGCCTGAAATGGGACGGCTCGGCTCGGTGACGTTCAGCAACGTGCAGCCGACGAGCAGCGCGAAAGGCTCGATGGGCGGGCAATTCGTCGAGATCAACTATACGAACGCGAGCGGGAATGTCGAAAAAGCGCGGCTGAGCGTCAATGGCGCGACGGGTGAGCAGGCGACGACGGTGGCGTTTCCACCGACGTCGGGCGAAATCAAATGCGTCACAGTCTATGTGCCGCTCCACAGCGGCGCAAACACGCTGACCTTGTCGAGCGACGACACGACGACATCCACCCCCGCCCCCACCCCGCTCATCGCGGGACTAAGGGTCGTCTCGGGCCCCGTCGGCGAGGCGCTGACATGGCCGAAGCTGGCTTATCCCGCCGATGCGCCGGCCAACAAGTTCGCTGGCCTGACCATGTCCTACTGCACATGTGGAGATGGCGTGAAAGTAAATGGTTTTGGAAATGGCAAGACGCTGACCATCAATAATATCATGGCGCCCGCCGATGGCGTGTATTCGATTACCGTCGCT
>JASLHV010000330.1 GCA_030153205.1 Roseiarcus sp.
GTTGAAACAGGCGATGGAGCCGTCGCGCTGCAGCTTGCCGCGGAAGAGCCCGCCCAATTCGTTCGTGCAAATCGCGACCTCGCCGTCGATGGCGAGGGTCGGCGCCGCATCGGTGACGCGGCAGCCGTAAGTGCATTCGTATTCGCCGGACATCGTTGCACCCTGGGCCATGGCCAAGGAGACCTCGGCGATTGTCAGGACGAGAGCGATATACGAGACGCACATGCCTTTGGCCCCGCCCTGCTTCACCTCCGCTCGACAATCTCCGCTTTGCGCGCGCCGATCGCCGCCTTGAGGAGGTTCATGCGTTCGGCGACGACTTCGCTATCGGGCGCGCCGCCGACCTTGCCGACTTCGAGGACGAGGCGATGGGTCTCGACGGTAAGACGCGAGTCGGCGAGGACTTTCGGCGCGCCGCCCGCCAAACGGTATCCCAACAAGATCGCGCGTCCCAAAATCTGCGCGCGCCGGCGCGCGGCGGGACTGAGCAAAGCCGCGACGGGCCCGAAATACGGCGCGTCGTCCTTGCCGACGTAACGCGCATGAATCGCGGCGGCGATGAAGGCGCGTTCGCGATGTTCGAGACCGATGAACGGAAATTGCAAGAGCTGATGAAAGCTGCTTTCGGCGCGCAGATCCGGATGATCGCGCCAAGCCGTGTCGGAGAGCGCGCAGACCGCGACCCGAAGCCGCTTCTCGGCCGGCGTCTCGCCGGGAAAAAGCGATTGCGTCCAAGCGACCAAAGCCGGCGGGAAATCCGGCACGCGTGCGACAGGCAGACCGAAGAGTTGCGCTCCCTCGACCAGCGGATCGAGATATTGTTCCTCAGCCGTCAATTGCGAATAGATGTACCCTTCGCGAAGGCCGAGCGCCGAGAAGACCAGCCGCTCCGGCGCGAGCCGCTTCAAGACGCGATCGAGCATCATCGCCGCCGCCGGCAGCGTGCGCACGCGCCTCTCCGAGACGCCCGCCATGGCGGCGAGTTTCGCGGGCGGCGCGCGCAGGATTCGCTTGGCGAAAGCGCGGGCGGCGGCGGTCTCCATCGTATGGCCATGCACGACCTGCACGGGTGAGTTCGTCGCCGCCAATTGCGCCTTGGCGAGAGCGCGCCAGCCGCCGCCGACGGCGAAGAAGACGGGCTTGGCCACTGCGGGGGGCAGGCCCTTGCTCAGCATCTCGTCGATGCGCTTCTTGGCGACAGCTTCGCCCTCCGCCAGCATCGCCTCCACCGGCAAGGCGCCGAGCGGCAGGCTGACCGTATTGTCGCCGACGCGATCATCGAGCGCCTCGCCGACTTCGAGACTGCCGCCGCCCATGTCGCCGACAAGCCCGACCGGCCGGAAAAAGCCGGAGATGACGCCGAGCGAGGCATAACGCGCCTCCTCGACGCCAGTGAGGATGCGGACCGAAAAGCCGCTGTTTTCCTTGATCGCCTCGGCCAGCGCGCGCCCATTGCTGGCGCGCCGCATCGCCTCGGTGGCCGTCACATCGACGCGTTTGACGCCCATCGCGTCGACGATGGCGCGAAAGCGGCGCGTCGCTTCGACAGTACGGCGAAAGCCTTCGGCGGCGATCGCGCCGGTCTGCGCCAAGCCATCGCCAAGACGGCAGAGCGACTTCTCGTTGAAACGCGGCAGTGGCGCGCGTCCAAGTTGATCATAGACGACGAGGCGAACCGAGTTCGAGCCGATATCGACGATCGCATAGGGCTCTCGACCGGCGCGGCCGGCGTGTTCGGGATTGAGATCAAGCGGACGGTTCGGTTTAGCTCTGGCCTTGGCTTGCGTCATTCATCCGCCCTGTTGTTAAAAACACTAAAAGAATCCGATCAAATTACGCGTTGGGCGAGGGCGCGCAAGCCCTCTCCTCTTGCTTCGCCCTGACGCTTCGTTATGTCTGCCCCCTTGCCGGGAGGAAAAGATGACCAAGGAAGTCTCCAGCGACTTCAAATCGGACGCGCTGCAATTTCATCGCGAGCCGCGACCGGGCAAGCTGGAGATCCAGGCGACCAAGCCGCTCGGCAACCAGCGCGATCTCGCCCTCGCCTATTCGCCCGGCGTCGCCTTCGCCTGCGAGGCCATCGCGGCCGATCCTGCGGAAGCAGCCAATCTCACCGCGCGGCAAAATCTCGTCGCGGTCCTCTCCAACGGCACGGCGGTGCTCGGCCTGGGCGCGATCGGTCCGCTCGCCGGCAAGCCGGTGATGGAGGGCAAGGCGATTCTCTTCAAGAAGTTCGCCAATATCGATGTCTTCGATATCGAAGTGGCGGAGACCAATGTCGACAAGCTGGTCGACGTCATTGTCGCGCTGGAGCCGACATTCGGCGGCATCAACCTCGAAGACATCAAAGGTCCGGAATGTTTCGAAGTGGAGGAAAAGGCGAAGGCCCGGATGGGCATTCCCGTCTTCCATGACGATCAGCACGGCACGGCGATCATCGTCTCGGCGGCGATCACCAATGGGCTGGAGATCGCGGGCAAGAAGCTCGCGGACGCCAAGATTGTCGCCTCGGGCGCGGGCGCCGCCGCCCTCGCCTCGCTCAATCTTCTCGTCTCGCTCGGCGCCAGGCGCGAGAACATTTTCGTCTGCGACATCGAAGGCGTCGTCTACGAAGGCCGCGAGAAACTGATGGACCGCTGGAAAGCGGTCTATGCGCAAAAGACCGAGGCGCGCAAACTCGCCGACGTCATCGACGGCGCCGATATTTTCCTCGGCCTTTCCGCCGCCGGCGTGCTGAAGCCCGAACTTTTGAAGCGCATGGCGAAGGATCCGCTGATCATGGCGCTGGCCAATCCGACGCCCGAAATCATGCCCGAGCTCGCGGTCGCCGAGCGTCCGGACGCGATGATCTGCACCGGCCGGTCGGACTATCCGAACCAGGTCAACAACGTACTTTGCTTTCCCTATATCTTCCGCGGCGCCCTCGACGTCCATGCGACGACGATCAACGAAGCGATGAAGCATGCGGCGGTCGACGCTATCGCGGCGCTGGCGCGCGAGGCGCCGTCCGACGTCGTCGCCAGGGCCTATGGCGGCGCGGCTTCGCCCTTCGGCCGCGCATCGCTCATTCCGAGCCCGTTCGATCCGCGGCTGATGCTGCGCATCGCGCCCGCGGTCGCCAAGGCGGCGATGGACAGCGGCGTCGCCAAGAAGCCGATCGTCGACCTCGACGCCTATCGCGATAGGCTGTCGCGCTTCGTCTTCCGCTCCGGCCTGATGATGAAGCCGATCTTCGCCAAGGCCAAGACGGCGATGAAACGCGTCATCTACGCCGACGGCGAGGACGAGCGTGTGCTGCGCGCGACCCAGGCGATTCAGGAGGAAGGCCTTGCCTGGCCGGTGTTGATCGGCCGGCCGGACGTGATCAAGGAGCGGATCAAGCGCTTCGGCCTCGGCCTGACGCCGGGCAAGGATTTCGAGAATGTCGATCCCGAGGATGATCCGCGCTACCGCGCCTATGTGGCGTCGTACCTCGAGGTCGCAGGCCGCAAGGGGATTACGCCGAGCGCGGCGCGCAGCCAGGTTCGCACCAATACGACGGTGATCGGCGCGCTGGCCGTGCGGCGCGGCGAAGCCGATGCGCTGATCTGCGGTCTCGACGGGCGCTTTCAAACGCGGCTGCGGCTGATCAAGGACATTATCGGCCTTGCGCCGGGCTTCGAGGATTGCGCGGCTTTGTCGCTGGTCATCGCGCAGAACGGCGCCTTCTTCTTCGCCGATACGCATGTCAGGTACGACCCCACCGCCGAGGAAGTGGCGGACGTCGCCATCGCCAGCGCCGGCCATGTCCGGCGCTTCGGCGTGACGCCGAAAATCGCGCTGATCTCGCATTCCGACTTCGGCTCGGCCGATACGCCATCGGCGCTGAAAATGCGCAAGGCTTTGGAGATTTTACGCCAGCGCGCGCCAGACCTCGAAGTCGACGGCGAGATGCAGGCCGACACCGCGCTTTCGGGGATGGCGCGCGAGCGCGTGCTGACCAGTTCGCGGCTCGAAGGGGAAGCCAATGTGCTGATCTTCCCAAACCTCGATACTGGCAATACGGCGCTGCAATTGACGCGCGTCATCGCCGGCGCCCTGCCCGTCGGTCCGATCCTGATCGGCCCGGCCAAGCCGGCGCATATCCTGACGCCTTCAGTGACGGCGCGGGGGATCGTGAATATTACGGCGATCGCGGCGGTGGAGGCGGCGGGGTGAGTGGAAAAGGAACGGCTTCCTCGACCCGTCTCTTGACGTCGTTGGCCTGGGCGGGTCAGGAAGAAGCCCGTAAGTAACGATGAAGTGACATAAGCCGGCCAATACAGGCGGCCGCCGTTGGAAAGGCTGGAAGTGGACGAGCGACCCAATCCTATGATCGTCGTGCTGGCGACGGTGTTCTTGATCGTCTCTTGGATCTGGGACCTTTTTATCGCTCTCAGTCGATGGATCCTCGGGCTCGTACCATGGCTGGCCCTGCGAAAGCGCGCCATCGCTTTCATCAACAGGCTTCCGATCTTCATCGTAGTTATTATCTACGGTATCCCGTTCCTGATTGTCGAACCTTTGAAGGCGGTGCTGGTCTGGCTCATGGCGACCGGCCATTTCCTCTTTGGCCTAATTAGTCTCATCATCCTGCAAACCTTCGGGCTCAGTCTGCTCGCGCTTGTGTTCGATCTCACGCGAGAAAGACTGCTCACGCTCAAATGGTTCGCCTGGTGCTACGACAAGGCGCTGGTCTTTCATCACTACGCCGATCACCTCCTCGCCCCGTACAAGGAGGCGGCGAAGCAAAAGCTGCGGGCCGCCCGACAATGGGCGCATGAATGGCTCGTCGGCCATGGCTTGGCGAAACGCAGGGAACAGCCGAAGGCGCGCATCGACGCGCGGCCATAGTCAAGGCCGTTCGTATCGCTCACTCGTTCCGTACGTAGATCACCGGCGCAGCCATATATTCGGCCCAAGCCATAGCGGCGCGAATAGCCGCTTCAGCCGTTGGAAAGCCGTCCGGAGATACATGGGGATCGACAAGCGCTCCATTCGCTCGCCCGATCATAAAATACTGGTCGCCCTTTTTTTCGATACATACCCACGAGCCGCCCTCCGGCTCGCGCTCATCCTTGTCGAGGTGACGGACTTCAACCATGGGACGCCCCTTTCCCTGGTTATGCCGGTTATATCGGACGCGCGTAGCCCGTACGAGAAATATCAATCCATTGAATTTTCGACGACGGCAAGAAGAATTAGTGGATGCGATCGGCTGATCGAGACGTCGCGGAGCCCGAAGCTGACATAATCGCGGTCACCTTTTGAGCGAACTGCTCCATGGTGAAGGGCTTGTTTAGAAGATGCATCCGCGGCTTCAGATGGACCCTTCCTTCTGCGTAGCCCGTCACGAACAAAATTTCGAGATTGGGTTGCGATTTGTGTGCGGCTTCGGCCAATTGCGCTCCTGATAACGCGCCCGGCATCCCTATGTCCGTCACCAGCAGATCAATCCCGGTATTGGAGTCGATCAAGCGTAGGGCCGCCTCGCCATTGGACGCCTCTATAACGGCGTAGCCGAGATCGTCGAGCGTTTCCGATATGAGCATTCGCAACGTCGCCTCGTCATCGACGATCAACACCGTCTCTCCGGACGCGGCGCGCTTGGCGGATGCTTGCGCCGTCTCGAGGGCCTCCTCGAGACGCTGGCTCGACCTCGGCAATAAAATCGTTATCGCCGCGCCTTCGCCAATGCTCGATTCGATCAGGGCGTGGCCGCCGGATTGGCGCGCAAAACCGTAGACCATGGAGAGGCCAAGGCCTGTTCCAACACCAACGGGCTTCGTCGTGAAGAAGGGTTCGAAGGCGCGGGCGATCGTCGCCGCGTCCATGCCCGTTCCGGTATCTCGAACGACGATCGCGACATAATCGCCCAACGCGACGTCCTTTTCATGCGCCTTTTGTTCGTTACTGAGCGAAACATTCGAAGTCTCGATCGTGATCGTCCCGCCATTCGGCATCGCGTCGCGCGCATTGATGCAGAGATTGAGCAACGTATTTTCAAGCTGATGAGGATCGCAATGTATCAGCCAGAGCTGGTCGGACAATTTTGTTTCGATGCGGATCTGCGGCCCAACCGTTCTCTTGACGAGTTCCTCCAGCACGACGGAGATTAGTCTATTGGCGTCCGTCGCCTTGGGATTAAGCGTCTGGCGTCTGGCGAAAGACAGCAACCGATGGGTGAGAGAGGCCGCGCGCTGCGCCGAGCCGTCGGCGATGGCGATAAGGCGATCGATATCACCGATGCGACCCTGCGCAATCCGCGCCTTGACCATTTCAAGACTGCCGATGACGCCGGTCAAAAGGTTGTTGAAGTCATGCGCCAGCCCGCCGGTGAGTTGGCCGACCGCCTCCATCTTTTGCGCTTGAAACAAAGCTTCGCGCGATTGTTCGAGTTCCTTTTGCGTCTGTTGACGCTCGGTGAGGTCGCGCGTGACCTTGGCGAAGCCGATCAGTTCACCCAAGTCGTGAATAGGATGAATGACGACGCTCGCCCAAAAGCGCGTGCCGTCCTTGCGAACGCGCCACCCTTCCGATTGGTAATGGCCCGAAGCTCGGGCCGTCTGCAAAGCCAGTTTTGGTACGCCTCTCTCGGCGTCTTCCGGGGTATAGAACCGCGAAAAATGCTCGCCAATGATTTCGTCCGCGGCATAGCCCTTGATGCGTTCGGCGCCGGCGTTCCAGTTCGTCACCTTGCCGGTCGGATCCAGCATATAGATTGCGTAGTCGGTCACGCTTTGTACCAGGAGGCGAAAGCGGCGTTCGCTATCGAATGTCGCGGTCTTCTCTTTGATAAGCGCCGTCTGAGAGCGCCGTATGGCGTCGTCGGCGCTCAGATGAACGGAGATCAATTCAGCGAACAATTTAAACATGCTGATGATCTGGGAGTTGTTCACTTGCGCCGGCCGCGGATCGATGGCGCAAAGCGTACCGAAGAATCGCCCGTCGCGCAGAATGATCGGCGCTGAGATGTAACTTTGGAGACCGTAGATTTTTGGCGTGTGGTGTCCACTATAGCGCGGGTCCTCCGCCGCATGGTCGAAGGCGACAATCTCGCGATACTGACGTACATCGCGGCACAGCGTGGTCTCAACCGGCAACTCGCCGCCGGGCGTCAGGCCGAAATTCAGGTGATCAAGGACGGCGCAGGCGACCCAGCGGTCTTCGGTTACGCGGGCCACGGCGGCAAAGCCCATGCCGGTTGCGCGGCAAACAACATCAAGGATGGTCGGTATCGCCTCGATGCGTCCGGCCGCATCCACGTCAGCGACAAAATCGACAGCCATTCATTTTTCCAGTTGGCGTCCCAGCACCTTAGCCGCTGGGAAGACAAAAAGCGAACGCGGTCAATCCGGCAGGGCGAAAACCGGGCATGGCGACGCAATACCGCGAAGCGCATGCTGGCCGAGCGCAACCAGCGGCGTTTCGGTCTCGGCGGCGAACGCGCCTGAGACAAGAACGGTCTTCTCCAGCGGCCGGCATAGGCCCTCGAGCCGGCTGACGAGATTGACGGCTGGTCCGATCGCGGTGAAATCCAAACGATCGGCCGCGCCGATATTGCCCCAGAGCATTTCGCCGAGATGCAAAGCGGCGCCGAAAGGCAGAGGCGGCAACCCCTTCCGATTCCGCTCTTCGTCCAAATGCGCCATGCCGAGGCGGGCGGCGGCCACGGCGCGCAGCGCGGAATCGCAGGCCGCGCGCGGCGGTCCGCCGACGACGGGAAAGATCGCCAAGACGCCATCGCCGATGAATTTCAAAATCTCGCCGCCGAAGACATGAACGGCGCCCGCGATTCGGTCGAACCAGGCGTCGAGCGCCGCGATCACTTCATTGGCCGGATGGCTTTCGGAAAGCGCGGTGAAACCGCGCAGGTCGGCGAAGAGCAGCGCCGCCTGGATGGTTTCGCCGAGGTTGCGCCGAAGCGGCGCCGCCATAACGCGGGCCGCGCTGCGCCGGCCGAGATAGGCTTCGAGCGCAGCGGTGAGCGTGGCCCGTTCCGCGAGAACGGCGAGCGGCGCCGCGGCAAAGCGAGCGGCCTGACGCAATTGAGCGACCTCGTCCTGTGTGAACGCACGCGGACCGACCCAGGCGAGCGAAGGCCCATCCCGCCTTTGACCCACCGTGTCCTCGTGGATGATTCCGGCGGCGATTCCCGCGAGCCAGCTTCGGCCGGCGTCACTGGACGGCTTCGCCTCCCAAGGCGCGGCGAGGCTGGCCGAAGCAAAGCCCAGAGCCTCGATGACCTCCTCGCTGTCAGCGCGCCAGAGCCAGGTGCGCCGGGCGATGAGCGGGTGGGGGACCTCGAGCGTCAGTGCGCCGCCGGCCAGCGGCACGCCGTCCGCGACGAGATGCGCGCCGAGACCGCAAGCGCCGATCGGCTGCTGGCGGCGCTCGGCGCACATCTCGTCGCGGACGGCGTGCCGCTGGCCGGCGGCGCACTGACGCTCGAGGTCCCGCACCCGCTCATCGCCCGGCGCACATGGCTCTGGCGCGCTGACAGCGAGGAGGTCATCGAGGCCCTGGGCTTTGCTTCGGCCAGC
>JASLHV010000363.1 GCA_030153205.1 Roseiarcus sp.
ACCGAAAGCGGCAAGAAGGTCGCGCCGAACGACCCAAGCTGGGATCGTTTGCAAGCCGCCGCGAAAGCAGCGCGGACCAATCCCCTCGCCTTCCTGGACATGAAGGACATTTTCGGCGAGGCCGCACGCAATCCGACTTACGTCGCAGCTTTTTCCGGCGCTTTGTCCAAACTTTGGGGGCAAGGCGTTCGCGCAACGCTCGCCGACTATTTGGCGGGACGGCTCTAAGATCGCGCCATCGCTTTCGGCCGCGCAGTGAGGCGCCGCGCGCGGCGGTCGCCTTCCGCCGGCCCAGCCCCATCCATCGCCAAAGGAAAGCAATATGAAACTTCAGGACAAGGTCGCCATCGTCACGGGCGGCGCGCGGGGCATCGGCCGCGCGATTGCCGAACGTTACGTAAAGGAGGGCGCGCGAGTGTTCATTGCCGATCTCCAGAGCGACCTTGCGCGCGACGCCGCCGAATCCATCGGGAACAAGGCTGAGGCCATCGAGGTCAACGTGGCCGACACTGCGTCGATCAATCGGATGGTCGCGCAAGTGACCTCCAAGACCGGCGGCGTCGATATTCTCGTCAATAATGCCGCGGTCTTCGATCTCGCGCCGATCGTCGAGGTCACGGAAAAGAGCTACGACAAAATATTCGCCGTCAACGTCAAAGGTCTCTTTTTCACGCTGCAAGCCGTGGCGCGCCAAATGATCACGCGCGGCCGAGGCGGCAAGATCATCAATATGGCTTCGCAAGCCGGACGCCGCGGCGAGGCTCTCGTCTCGATCTATTGCGCGTCGAAAGCGGCGGTCATCAGCCTGACGCAATCGGCCGGCCTCGATCTCATCAAGCATAAAATCAACGTCA
Organism: Roseiarcus sp.; assembly: GCA_030153205.1. GTDB lineage: Bacteria > Pseudomonadota > Alphaproteobacteria > Rhizobiales > Beijerinckiaceae > Roseiarcus. The sequence goes on from JASLHV010000363.1 coordinate 855, forward strand.
ACGGCATAGCGCCCGGCGTGGTCGACACGCCAATGTGGGATGACGTTGACGCGCTTTTCGCAAAATATGAAAACCGCAAGCTCGGCGAGAAGAAGCGGCTTGTCGGCGAATCTGTGCCGGCCGGACGCATGGGTCTGCCGGAGGATCATGTCGGCGCGGCGGTATTCCTCGCCTCGTCCGATGCGGATTATATCGTCGCGCAGACCCTCAATGTCGACGGCGGCAATTGGATGAGCTGAAACGAATTGAGTACCTAGCGTGGAGAGCTGCCGTTGCGGTCGGGAACAGCAAAGCCGCGAGTCGTTGGTTGCGGCGGAAGCGGATCGCCCTGTCCTGTATCCAGTGTCGCCCCGGTTCCGTCAAAGGCGCCGAAAATCTTCCGCAGGAAGCCAGGGGTCACGGCCGACAGCGGATTGACGGACAGAGTCGGCGCGCTGGCCGGCCCAGAAATACGATAATTGATGGCGAACATCCCCTCATGCGCGCCGCCGCCGAGGATCATTCCGACGACGGGCACCTGCGTGATGAGATTATTAAGCTGATAAGCGGGAACGAAAGTCCCGGAGAGATCGACCCGATCGCCCGAATAATCGATGAACCCTTGCGCGGTCAGGCCCATCTGCTGATCGTAAATAACGGCGTCGTGCAAATCGATACGCCCCGCCGTGCGTGAAAATTGTCCCGTCAGCCTTTGAAATGGCGCCGCATCTGGATCGACCGGCAACCCGCCTCCGCCGGGCCCTTGCGCCTGGCCGGCCGCGACCAATTGTTTTAACGCCGGTTCGTTGCGCAGGATGAAGTTCTTGATACTGACGGCGCCTTCCTGGCGCCCGTCGTTGTTCTTTAAATTGAGGCTGAAAGTCCCCTTCTCCATTTTGTTGTAGAAATCAAAAAATTTAAGAAGCGCTCCAGCGTCGGAGCCTTGTACGTTCATGCCGCCATTTTCGTCGCGACGCACGACGAGCGGACCGCCGCCGAGAATCGCATTAAGCCGTATCTGCTTGATTTGACCCTCGCGACGAGAAACCGCCATATCGACTTGAGAGAGCGCCTGTTTGTTGGCGCCCGAGACGCTGCCGATCTTCAAATCGAGATCATAGTTCTTCATGTCCGACGGTTGTCCCGCGGCAAGAAGCCCCTTTATGACGGGTCGGGCGTCGACCGACACGCCGCGCAAGACGATCTTCAAGCCGGAATCCGCAGCGCTGACATCCGCCTTGATGTCATCGCCGGGCGAGAGGTGTAGTTGCGTCAGTTTGGCGGAGGTCAACGCGCCTTCATTAGAGATTTGGGCGGAGCCTTTGATCGATGCGCCGCCGGCGTCGACGGCGATATTGCTGAGCGACAGACCATCGGAATCACTCTTGAATGAGAATGTCGCTTTGCCGGGCTTGCCCGCGGGTTTGATCAGGCCGGGAAGCGGATTTTCGAGAGAAACATGTGTAAGATCGACTTCGCCGTCGCCGCTCGCGCGACCCAGCGGCGTCTTCAATTTGACCGTCATTGGCCCGCTGACGCCAGGTCCGAAATTTATATTTCGCTTGGCGCGAAGCGCATCATCGAGCGTAAAAGAGAGCTGCGCGGTTCCCTCGTCGTTAGGTCCTTTGGTGGCCGCGAGCGTCGCGTCAGTTCCAAAGAGCTTGCCTTCGCCCGTGATCTTGAGCGCGCCGTGATCGATTGAAACGTTCATCGTCGCTTGATCAAAGCGTTCAGGCCCAAGAAACTTCTCGACCTGAAGACTGGTCAAGGCGACATCGGCGCCGACAACGGAGTCTTCGGGCCGCGCGGTCTTGCCAAGCTTCAAATCGACGGTAAGTTTTCCGTCAAACCGGCCTTTCGCCGCTGAGAAGTCACCGGGAATGCCGACGTACTTTTTCATCGGATCACGAGAGATGAGCTCCACGAGCGCGTCGGCGCCGCCCTGGAAACGGGCGCTGGCTTGCGCCGGATTGAGAGGCTTCGGCGCGAGATCGGGCACGACAAAAGATATGTCGCTCGCCAGAACGCGCTTGCCAGGCTCAACGTCGATAAAGCCGCGGGCGCCGGTAATCGATAAATCGACTCCGGTCATGACGCCGCCGCCTTCCATTCCCGCCATAGGCGGCGCGCCCGGCAGCAATTGCGCGGTCACGTCCTTTGCGCTGAAGGATGCGTGGACGCTGTCGCGCGGCACCGGGCGCTTTTCCCGCGCGTCCGTGAAAGCGTCCGCATCCCAATCGATGGACAAGTTGGCCGAGACCAATTCCCCGCTCTTGAGATTTTCGATGCACCAGTTCCGTACGTCGGGCGCGATAAAGCTCGGCCATAAACGAGCGATATTGGTGATCGGCGATTGGCCGACGGACACATCGATTTTCAGCGTCGGACCTTTATCCGTGGCTTTCACTTCCGCTTTCATGGTTCCATTGGCGTCGGGCCCGGCGATCGAAAAATCGTCGACGGTGAACTGTCGAGCATCGGGCAAATAATGCGCATGGAACGCGCTCTTCTCGATGTGGATCGGCTGTTCGCCAGGACGCTCGCCTGCAAAGACGGAATCAGCGGAGGCAAAATCCACTGTCCAAGCAGATTCTGGCGGCGACGGCGGCGCGACCGAGCCCGAAAAGAAAATGTGAGTCTCGCCCGCGAATATCTGGACGTTCTTTACGAGAACCTTTTGGGCGACCGGATCCCAAAGCAAATCGCCTGCCGCTTCGTCGATCAGCATGGGTTCGTGATCGGGATCGGCGAGTTTGAAATAGCCGGCGCCAAGGCCGAAACGTCCGTCCATGGCGGCCAGTTTCCGATCCGCGTTCATTCTCAGGTTGAGTTTGAACGAGATCGGCATATCGGTCTCGAATGCGAAGTCGCGAAAACCCGCACCCACCAGGATGTCGGGAAAGTCGAGATCATGGGCTTCCATCTCGAGGGCGCCGGCGACGCCGCTGCGCGCCTTGATATCGAGCGACCATGGACCCGCCTGACCACGCGCCGAAATTTTCAAAGCGGCGTCGCCGCCCGACTTGTCGAAGTCGATCTTCACGTCTTCCAATTGCTTCTTCTGGCCCGTCAGCGCGTCGTCAACCGTCATTCGCCCATGGACCACGCCGAGGCGCTCGAGCGGAAGCGAGCTGCTCGTCATCGCGTCGATCATGCTCCAGCCCAGGGAGGCTAAAATGGACGGATTGCGCCCGCCCGCCTGATTGGGATTCACCGGAAAATCAAGCGAGACGGCGCGCGATTGGGCGGACGAAATCGACAAGGCGCCGTCTGGACGCACTGTGAGCGCCAGGTCGACGCCAACCAATTCGAGACGTTTGGCTCTGATGCTGAAGAGCGCGAAATCCCACAGATCGAGTCCTACTTCGCCCTTTGGCGCCGCCAGCAACGTGCGGCCCGAGCGATCCTTGATAACGACGCCTTGAAAGGTCAGCCCGACGCCGGTTTCGCCTCGCTCGAGAGAGGTTGGGCCGAGCTGAAACGAATAGTCGCCGCCGAACCGTTCTTCGAGATTTTGCGCGATACGCGGGTTGAGCGACTCCAACGAGATGGGACCGAGGCTCAATCGATACGAGACGACCGCCAAAGCCAGCAGAGCGCCGGCCGCTAATCCGCCGCCGATTCCCAAAAAGGAGAATAGAAGCCCACGGACGGACAAGGCCCGCCATCGCGCGGGTAATCGCTCACCCGCGCCGGTCGCCAGTAGCGCTCGCAAAGCGCGGCGCGCCTTGGTCTTGGTCACCGCATCAATACGGTTGGTCAAACCGGCCGCGTCCCTTTACTCCTCACCGCCGTTAGGCAACGGTCCGGCTCCCAGCCGGCGATAAAAAGCCGCGCCCGGTCCGTTGCGAATGTCAATGGCGGCAAACAAGAATCTCGTCCTGGACATCGTCGGTCTTGGACGGCATGGCTTGCCTAGTCAATAAGGTTAAACGAGGGCGGAATGACGAAGGATTTAGGCGTTGGCGATAAGGCGCCGGATTTCGACTTGGCGGACGATTCCGGCGAGCGCTTGCGGCTGGCGAATTACAGGGGCCGCAAGCTCGTCCTTTATTTCTACCCGCAAGACGACACGGAAACCTGTACGGCCGAGGCGATCTCTTTCAATGGCCTCAAAGCCAGGTTCAAAGCCGTGGGCGCCGATGTGCTTGGCGTTTCCCCGGACTCCGTCGCCAGCCACGGTAAATTCAAGAAAAAGCACGCGCTCAGCCTCGCGCTTGGCGCCGATGAGGAGCGCACGGCCGTCCTGGCCTATGGGGTCTGGCGGGAAAAAAGCATGTTTGGCCGTAAATTTATGGGCGTCGAGCGCTCCACATTCCTGATCGATTCGAAGGGCGCCATCGCCCGCATCTGGCGCAAGGTTCGCACGCCCGGTCACGCCGAACAGGTGCTCGAGGCGGCCAAGGCTCTGACAACGTGAAGATTTAACAATCCGCCATGCGGCGTAAAATACTTAACGCATGTTTTCGAGGATGTTTGCAAAGGATTAACCTTAACGCGGTGTAATCGCCGTTCCTGATCCTTGTCGCCGACGTGCTCGGAGCGTTTTGGTCCATGTCGTTGCGAGACGTTTATCCCCGCGCGAGGCTGGCCGGTCGGCACTATTATTTCTCGATGGCGCGCGACGACGAATTACGAACCTACACGCTGCGCCCCGCCCTGCTCTGGACCATCGCTGCTTTGCTCCCTCTCCTGTTGGTGTGGGGAATCGCCGCGACCCTCTTCATCGCCTTCCACGACAATATGCTCGGCGCGCTCGTCACCCGCCAGGCGGAGATGCAATATTCCTATGAGGATCGGCTGGCCGAGGCGCGCGCCGAAATCGATCGGGTCACCAGCCGTCAATTGCTCGACCAGACCTCGTTCGAGGGCAAGGTTCACGAGCTCCTTTCGCGTCAGGCGCAGCTCGAACAGCGCACATCCATTATCGCTTCCATGGCGAAAGAAGCGGAAGGCCATCCGACGGTGATCGCCGGCACAGACCGCAGCCGACTCAAGTTCGGATCCGCCGCCAAGCCCGCAAGCGCGTTGAATGCGATCGAAGCCATCGGCGCAAGCGATAGCGACGGCGCGCCGGAGGCGGCATCGGCCTTCGCCCCGATCTCGACGGGCGCCATCTCGCCGGGCGGCGCAAAGCCGCGTCCAATCGACGATCCGCGGCCTGCGACGTCTCGCGAGCACACCAGCGGTCTCGCCCCCAAAGACACGGAACATCGCGTGGCCGCCGAACTGAACGACGCGCTCAACGATCCGGGCGTCCCCGCGCCGACGCGGCTTAGCCTCATTTCCTATTCGCTGGATCGAATGGAACGCGGTCAAATGACCGCGCTCGCGCAAATCGGCGCGACGGCTGGCGCGACGGCTTCCCGGCTTCGGCAAATGATCGACGAGACGGGCGTGTCAGCGGACCGTTTCGCGGAGACGCCGAAACTGGCGTCCGGTGGCGTCGGAGGACCCTATATTCCGATCAACGCCGATCCGAACGCGCCGGCCTTCGACAAAGCGGTGGCGAAAGCAGAGCGCGCGCTCACCGAAGAGGGACGTCTGCGCGCCGTGGTGCCTTACATGCCCTTGCGCCGACCGCTTTTTGGCGAGGCGGGCGTGTCCTCGCCCTTCGGCTACCGTCCCGACCCTTTCCT
>JASLHV010000373.1 GCA_030153205.1 Roseiarcus sp.
CTAGATCCGTGCCGCAAGCTTGGCGGCGTCAAGGATGTGCGGGTCAAAGGCGCGATCGGCGTAGTCGAACTCGACCGCATCGGCGATCTCGATGCCTTGCGACGGCGATTCATTGCCGAGGGCGTCTTCATCCGCCCGTTCGACAATATCGTTTACCTCGCGCCTGCCTTCACGATCGGGAAGGACGATCTCGATCGTCTGATGGAGGCCGTTCGCCGCGTCGTCGCCGGTTCGTAGTTCTCGCTACATCAGCGGTTTGCCGCGCACGTCGATCGCACGCTCGATCTTGATCAGGACGCCGATCCCGGTGTCGGCGCCGACATGGGTCTGTTCGCGCGGCAACAGCAGATCAAAGATCGCGCTGTGAATGGGACCGCTCTCATGCAGTTCGGCGCTGCCGTAAAAACGCAGGAAACCGGACTCCAGGACATTGTCACGCTGCGCCTTGAAATTCGCGTACATGATGCAGACGCGCTTGTCGTGGGCGAGGTTGTCGAGCGCCGTGCGCTTGGAGCGCTCCCAATAAGCGAGATGATTGTCGTCGAACACGATCATGCTGCCTTTGGGGCTGATATTGGGGCCTTGCGGGCCGGAAGTTGCGACGAGACAGGGATAGCCGTCGTCCCAGGCATTACGGATAAGCGACTTGATCGTGTTGGAAAGCGGCATGAGGAAAAACCTTGCGATGTTGGGAAAGGAGCTTGGGACGCCAGTAATGGACGTGTGCTTTTAGCCTAGTATCCGACCACAGTACCATGAAGATCGTAGGCGTCTGCCCGCTCGATCTTCACCGTGGCGATCTCGCCAACCCGCAACGGCCGGCGGCTTTGCACATAGACCGCGCCGTCGATCTGCGGCGCGTCGCCCCGGCTGCGGCCTTTGGCCACCGTGGGGCCGATCTCGTCGATGATGACCCGCTCGCGGGTGCCGACCTTGCGCTTGAGCCGCTTTTGCGAGATCGCCTGCTGGTGCTGCATCAAGCGGTGCCAGCGGGCTTCCTTGACGTCGTCGGGCACGGGCGCAGCGAGGTCGTTGGAGCTGGCGCCGGCGACCGGCTCGTAGCGGAAGCAGCCGACGCGATCGATCTGCGCCTCGCTCAGCCAATCGAGCAGTTGCGCGAACTCTGCATCGGTCTCGCCGGGGAAGCCGACGATGAAGGTCGAGCGGATCGTCAGGTCCGGACAAATCTCGCGCCAGCGCGCAACGCGATTGAGCGTTTCTTCCTGCGCCGCCGGCCGCCGCATGCGTTTGAGCACGGCAGGACTTCCGTGCTGAAACGGTATGTCGAGATAAGGCAGCACCTTGCCCTCCGCCATCAGCGGGATGACCTCGTCGACATGAGGGTAGGGATAGACGTAGTGCAGCCGCACCCAGACGCCGAACTCGCCGAGCTCACGGGCGAGGTCGAGGAATTTGGCGCGCACCTCGCGGTCCTTCCAGGCGCTCGCCGCGTATTTGATGTCGACGCCATAGGCCGACGTGTCCTGCGAGATGACGAGCAGTTCTTTGACGCCGGCGGCGACCAGTTTTTCGGCCTCGCGCAGCACATCGGCAGCAGGGCGCGAAACCAGGTCGCCGCGCAATTTGGGAATGATGCAGAAGGTGCAGCGATTATTGCAGCCTTCGGAGATCTTTAGATAAGCGTAGTGCCGCGGCGTGAGCTTGATGCCTTCCGGCGGGATCAGGTCGGTATAGGGATCGTGCTGCGGCGGAGCGGCGCGGTGCACGGCTTCGAGCACGCTTTCATATTGCTGCGGACCGGACACCGCCAAAACACCGGGATGAACGGCGGTGATCTTCTCCGGCTCGGCGCCCATGCAGCCGGTGACGATCACTTTGCCGTTCTCCGCCATGGCGGTGCCGATCGCGGCAAGCGACTCGGCCTGGGCACTGTCGAGAAAACCGCAGGTATTGACGATCGCGAGATCGGCGCCTTTGTGCTCGCGCGCCAGCTCATAGCCCTCGGCTCGCAGCCGCGTGATGATGCGCTCGGAATCGACCAGCGCCTTCGGGCAGCCGAGCGACACGAAGGAAATGCGAGGGGCGGCTGGCTTAGTCTCGTGGCTCATTACGGCTTCGATTGTCCGGATCGGTTCGCGCTGCTCATAGCACGTCCGTCAATCGCGACTTCAACCCCTTAAATGCGTCCGCCGCTTCAAGGTCTTTTTGACCCGGTTTCGCCATGAAAAAGCCGGTCGCGGTTCGTGAAATGAGTGCTCTCGGGGACTTGGGGATTGGTTAACATTCGTTACGGGGAAATTAAGGATTTCGCGGTCTGCTCCCACTGGGACGAATGGCGGACGACGATTCTTCCTTGCGATCTCGCGATTCTTGATCTGCCGCCTCGAACACCGCGTGCAAAGCTCGGGCGCCACTTGCAGCCCGGGTGAGCCTTATTTGCGTTCGACCTTGCGTTTGACGGCGAGACAGAACCGACAGGGCTGAATGATACGATCAAGACAAGTCGGCGTTTTGCTGCTGGCGGCGAGCCTGACCGGCTGCGGCAGCTTTTCGATGTTCGACACGTCGTCGTTCATGTCATCGGGCTTCGGCTCGAGCAAATCAGCCGAGGTGAAGAGCGCTAATACGTCCGGCA
>JASLHV010000451.1 GCA_030153205.1 Roseiarcus sp.
CGTCGCCCGGGTCGCGGGCTTTGATCCGCTCCGCGCGCCGCTCGAAGTCAAGCGCCGCGTCGGCTACATGCCGGACCAACTCGGTTTCTATGACGATCTCTCCGGCGCCGCCAATTTGCGCTACATCGCGCGGCTCCTCGGCTTACCGGATAAAGAAGCCGATGCGCGCATCAAGGTCGCGCTGGAACGCGTGCGGCTCGACGGAGCGGCGGAGAAACGGGTTAAAACCTATTCGCGCGGCATGCGTCAACGGCTGGCCGTCGCTGAAATCCTGATGAAACGGGTCAGCGTGGCGATACTCGACGAGCCGACCAGCGGACTCGACCCACAATCGACGCGCGAGTTCCTCGATCTCATCCGCACCCTCAAGCACGACGGCGTCACCGTCATTCTGTCGTCTCACCTTCTCGACCAGGTACAATCGATCTGCGATCGTGTCGCGCTCTTTAACCGCGGTAAGATCGGTCTTTTGGGCCGCGTCGGCGATTTGGTCAGCGACGTTCTCGGCGGTACGCATGTCATCCGGGTCGAGGCCGAAGGCGCCGGGTTGCCCGAGGCGATCGCCAAGGTCCCCGGCGTGACGCGCATAACGCCGCGCGACGACGGCTTTGTCATCGAGGCGCGCGGCGACCTGCGCACTGATATCGCGCGCGCGGTTGTCGGCGCCGGCGGCAGCTTGAGCATGATCGCCGCAGGCCATGCGAGTCTGGTCGACGTCTACGCGCGCTATTTCGAAGAGGTGCGCGATGCGGCGTGAGGGCTCCGTTTTTGCCGGTCTCGGCGCGGTCACAATGAAGGAGCTCGCCGACAATCTGACTAGCGCGCGCATGCGCCTCTTGGAGATTCTCGTCTTTGTCACAGGCGCCGCGGCGGTGTATGCAACGATCGGCGGCGTCAGGGCGACGGTCAGCGAGGATCCCTTCGTGTTCTTGCGTTTGTTCACGACGCCACACGAACCGTTGCCTTCATTCGTCGCTTTCCTAGGTTTCCTGATTCCGATCGTCGCGATCGCCCTGGGCTTCGATTCGATCTCGAGCGAATTTAATCGGCGGACGATGAGCCGCGTCCTTGCTCAACCGATCTATCGGGATGCGTTGCTTTTCGGGAAGTTTCTCGCTGGCCTCGTCACGCTCGCCGTGATGCTCGTCGCTCTATGGTTGCTGCTGGTCGGCCTCGGCCTTCTCCTGCTCGGCCTGCCGCCCAGTGGCGACGAAGTGCTTCGCGGCGTCGCTTTCCTCGGCGTGGCCATCGCCTACGGCGGCGTGTGGCTTGCCTTGGCGATGTTGGCCTCCATCGTCTTTCGCTCGGCGGCGACGGCGGCGCTGACCTGTCTTGCCATCTGGCTCCTCTTCGCCTTCTTCTGGCAAATGATCGCCCCGCTCGTCGCCCTATGGATCGCCCCGGTCGACCCCTTCGATCCTTATTCGCAGCTCCATGCGATTAACGTCGGTATGGACATCTCACGTATTTCGCCGAACCATCTTTTTGCGGAGACGACGCTTGCGATCCTCGATCCCTCGACAAAGGCGCTAGGACCCGTTCTGTCGAGCGACGTCGAGGGTTTAATCACCGGAGCGCCTCTGCCCATCGGACAGAGCTTGCTTCTCATCTGGCCGCAATTGACCGGCCTATTGGCCGTCATGGTGGCGCTGTTCACCCTCGCTTATGTGTCGTTCCAGCGTCAGGAAGTCAGGGCGTAAAACGAAAATCGCCAACGCGTACTGCTAGATCGCGTTCGTAATTATAAGTACACGGGCGATCCGGCGATTCAGGAAGGCATCGACTTTCGAGCGGGGGAGCGTGTGGCGTCAACGCCGCTAGCCGATCCGTGGTGCTCGGCTGGGCGCATGAGGACGGCGATGAACACGACCACGCCTTTAGCCCCACTCCGCGATGCGCCCGCCGGACCGTCCTGACCCGTTTTTCTCTGCATGGCGGCGGCGGCCGCGCCAGTCGATGTCGCCCAACTACTGTCTGTCCAACAAGGGACGATCGTCTCGCGGTCTAAGCCGATCTTCATTGTCAACCAGAACGTGCGGCGCGATTGCGCGATCCAAATTCCGAACAACGGCAACAACCACCTTACGCGATCAATTGGCGCCGTTCGATCAGGTTTGCCACCGTCGATCGCTGATCGCATGCAAACAGTTTTGGACTTGTTGCTAGCGAGAGAATGCAAGGCGCGTACGCCGTTATGCAATCGAACCCAATGTGAAGGAAGTTTAATGGCCGCACCACGCAACTTCGAACGCGGGCTCTTGTTCTTAATAGAGAAACCCGCATAGGAGAACGATGATGAATAGGATAGTTATTGCGGCGGTGTCAGCGGTCTTTGTGGCCAGCGCAGCAAGCGCAGCAAGTGTCAACACCACAAGCACCGAGCGGGAGCAGGGTGTGCAAACGTCGAGTACGCATGCGTCTCCTCAGATTCGACAGGAAATTCGAGATCAACTTGCGAAGGCGGGCCTTACCGACATCAAGGTTGTTCCTGAAGAATATGTGGTGCATGCGAAGAACAAGGGGGGCAATCCAGTCGTAATGGTCGTGGGTCCGAATTCTTTTTTGGAAATGACAGAAGTCAAAGTATCCAATCCGAATGACACCCAGGCGAAGCGCTCTCGGGTTGAACCGGATCCCACGCCATTGGCTATGCAGCATTAGAACTTGTCGATATCGCACCTCTAAGACCGATGCCTGCCGATCTTCTGCCTTGCGTCGGCGGGCTCGCCGGGAGGGGCGGGGCTGACTTCAGTTTACTGAACCGGACCCTGCCGGCGATGAAAGGGACAGTCGATGGGATGGGGTTGGTGGAACGATGACCTTTTCGGCTTAACGCGTCCGATTTCGTTGCGATCAGTCGCAAGTTAGTCGATCGCTACGGCGCTCGATCCGCGACGGTGCTTATGAAGACCACGGTGGTTCGATGGTCGGATATTCTAGATTGCATCGGGCTTCCGCTTCGGCAATCGCTCGACGAAGAGCGGGAGCTTTGTAGAAAGGGCCTGCGACAATATGGCAGCGAGCATTTCACTCAGCAGTGCGCTCACCCCGCCCTAAGTTTCCGTAAAATGCAAGAAGGCCGATTCGACCCCAGCGCCGGCCACCCGGCAAGAAACATGGCGAAGCCGCGCGTAAACCTAGCCACGGATCCGAACACCCCTTATCCGACGGTGCGTCGTCATTTGAGCACGGTCAACGCCGGCATGTACTGCAGCCATTGTGGCGAATTCTTTGCCTTAGCCGTATCGCCCCCGAACACCGCGCCGCCTGACGTCGAGTTCACTGCTGACGGTCTGTTGCTTTTCGAATGTCCCTTTTGCAATCGGCGGCAGCTTCGTGAGGCGTCCGAGATTGTTCAAATTCGGTTGACCCAAGAAAATAGACGAAGACCGATCGCGCCAATTAATTTCCATTAAGGTTCAGAAAATCCATCGTTTTGGGAACATGCTCAATCCCTGAAGATGCAGTTTTCGCGTGGCCGGTGCTCGAGAGTTTAGCGGGCCAGGATAGTGGGCGAATACGATCGATGCGCGCGGGCAAGGGCTTGATTGAGCCGCTGTTCGTGGCTATGTGGCAAGCCGGTAACGTCGTTGCAAGCGCTCGATATGTGGCGGCGGCCTTTGGACCTTCGAAGATCTATGCGCCCTCGCGATCTCTTCATGCCTAACGAGACTCATTCGACTTTAGTACGCGCCATTCTGCCGCAGGCTAGGCAAAAAAATGCGGCGCTCATTTGCGAAATTCACCAAAGTTGTGCCTCTCTTCTCAATTACCGGAGATGATCTGACCCGTCGCATGCGGCCTACGCGCTTATACTGCCGTTCAGTTTTTGTTGGAGGGGACTATGACGCAAATCCGTTGGGAGGACCTAACTCGCGAGCATCTGGATCGATATTCCCGCATCGAAGCCGTTGCGGGGTTCGATGACGAGACGTTTAGAGAAGTTGTTTGGGAAAAAACGTGGCTCTCGTCCCTCGCCGCGGGAGACAACGTCTCACAGAAAGCGCGGACGCTTTTTGTCCGGGTCCCCTCTGTAAGCGACGCGTGGGTTCACCGGATTCGAAACACCATCAAAACCCTCTCGGAGCAACCGACCAAGCCGGTGGAGCAATTTTCGGAATAATACTCGCCCAGACCAACGACAAATATACTGCGCCCTCGCGATCAACGCCGTAATGGCTCCTCGGTCCCAACGGCGCGGAGGAGAAACGGGTCATCTGTACCTGGCCGCCTGGGAATCCCCCGGAGGTCGAAAAGTCGCTATGGTTTTGTTCCAGAACGACGATCGCGTCCCTTGTTAATTCGACGCCAGTCGTCTAACGGACCCACACGCTGGCCCATCTGTCTCAGCCGCCTCAGCGACTCGGCGAGGAGCGGTTCTTGCCCTAAAAGTTCCTTAACGTGTTGCGTGGCCAGGTGCTCCAGCACGCTCGCGCCTTTCACCGTGAGCGAAACGAGCACGCTGCGGCCGTCGGTTGACGAATGCTTTCTCTCTACCAGGGCGCTGGCGACAAGGCGGTCGATCATTTGGACGGCGCCGTGCGGTTGCAACAACATCTGTTCGGCAAAGTCGCGGATCATGATCGGGCCCGCGGTGTGAGTCTTAACAACTAGCAAGGCTTGATATTGCTGAGCAGTCACGCCGGCGGCGGAAGTCGCTGCCTCGCTGAAAGCGAGGAATCGGCGCAAAGCAAGCCTGAACGCCGCGAGGCCTTCGTAAACGCTCGGATCTATCGGGTCTGTTTTTTTCATTCGTTTCGTTTCGTGCCCCCCCGAACCACCCGCCTCTTCGCACGTCCCGCAGCATCGTGGAAGATCGGGCCGACTTCTAAAGGCTCGGCGAATATGTCATGACATGATATAGGGCCTGCACTCTGGAGAGAATCCAGCGATCCAGGCCTCCCGCGAGGGTGTCAGAAAGACTAGTCGAATCAAGCCGAAAGCCGTTATGAAATCCGAATTCATCAATACTGGCGCCAATACCGCATCCGCCTTACGCGATGGAGACCAAGCTCGCACGCTCAGCCTCCTTCGGCTGACGCTGTTGGCGCTCTCTCTCGGGGCAGTCACGGGAATCGGAGCAGTCCTTTTCCGAGATCTGATCAATCTTTTACACAATCTCTTCTTCGCGGGTCGCTTCGATTTTGCCTACGACGCGAACACATTCACAGCGCCAAGTCGATGGGGTCCGTTTGTTATTCTTGCGCCAGTTGTTGGGGGCATTGTTGTCACATTCTTAGTTAGCAATTTCGCCCCGGAGGCCAAAGGCCATGGCGTGCCCGAGGTGATGGACGCCATTTATTACAAGGAGGGCGTAATCCGACCGATCGTTGCGCTGGTTAAATCATTCGCCTCCGCGTTCGCGATCGGAAGCGGGTCATCCGTCGGGCGTGAGGGGCCGATCATCCAGATCGGCTCGGCGATCGGGTCAACGCTGGGTCAGGTTGTTCCGATGCCCACTGGCCAACGCATTACACTCGTCGCTGCTGGCGCGGGCGCGGGCATCGCCGCGACCTTCAATACGCCGATCGGCGGCGTGATGTTCGCCATCGAACTGATGTTGCCGGAAGTAAGCGTCGACACCTTCTTGCCGGTAGCGGTTGCAACCGGCACGGCCACCTTTGTCGGGCGATGGTTTTTCGGCGATCAGCCCGCGTTCCAGGTGCCCACTATCGTAGCGATGACGCCTCATGCGGACACGGTGGCGTTGCTTCTCCTGTACACTGTCTTGGGTGGATTGGTGGGCGTCGCGGCCGCTGGATTTGTTCGGGGCATTCACATCGTCGAGGACGCCTTCGACCATATCCCTGGGCGTTACACGCGACACATGCTCGGGATGCTGCTGGTAGGGATCCTGATGTACGCACTGTTCCGAGGCTTAGGTCAATATTACGTCGACGGTGTCGGCTACAGTACGATTGAGAGCATTCTGATCGGCGACACATCGGCAGCGTGGCTGCTAGCTTTATTGTTCATATGCAAGGCGCTGGCGACGACAACAAGTCTCGGCTCCGGATCGTCGGGCGGAATTTTTTCGCCCTCATTGTTCATGGGCGCGACGCTCGGAGGCGGCTTCGCCTCGCTACTCGCCGCAATCACGCCGCAAATGCCGCTAAGCGTCCCAGCTTTCGCCATGGTCGGCATGGGAGCTATGGTCGGCGGGGGTACTGGTGCGGTAATGACAGCCGTCACCATGATCTTCGAGATGACGCGTGACTATGACATCGTCATGCCATTAATCCTTGCCGTTGCGTCCAGCGTTGGCATTCGCCGGCTCCTCTCAAGCGAGAACATCTACACCCTCAAGTTGGTTCGTCGCGGACGTAGGTTGCCGAAGGCGCTGCACGCCAACATGTTCCTTGTGCGTCATGCACTGGAAGTGATGGACTCCAACGTGCTGGTGCTACCGGCCAATGCGACATTCGACTCGCTTCTGCGTGATCATGTGACGAAATCGCAGTTCCACCACGTCGTCGTGACCAATGAAGGGCGCCTTTTCGGAGTCATCCGCGTCAACGCTGCCCTCTGGCGGGGAATTGAAATCGCCGGCAAACGAATGAATCTTGGTGACGTAGCCAGTCGCGATTTTACGATCGCTCGCGAGGACGCCGTCGCGTTCGATGTCATCGACCGGATGTGGCGTAGGCGCGCTTTTATGGCGATTGTTGTCAAAGGACGCGGCGTTCCTCATGGCGACGATGTCGTAGGCGTTATCACCAAGGAGCACGTCGCTGACTCTGTGGCGAATAGCATGAAAATCTATCTGACTTGACATAAGCGGCTGGCCAATTATGTGGACCTGTCCCTTCAATTCGGCGACTCTCCCTTATCGAGTTCATCCTCGTGACGCGATAGTTGCAATTCCAGAGCGACGAGCTGCTGCCTCGGCTCTGACTCTCGTCGTGAGAAGAATAGAAAAATGCAGTGCTACGTACGAGAGGAGAGGTGAGGGCGTAATTGGGATGAGAGTACTCTTAAGATGACCTCGGCCACGCACTCGCCCGCTGCTAGGTCGCACCGTGTAAGGTCGCCCATAGGCGCGCCGGTGAAAGAGTCGCGATTTTCGCAAATTGGCGGCCGTCAGCGCAACTTGCTCATCGCAATGACGGTAATCGCCGCGGGCGCTGTCCTCTTGACTCCTTTCGACGATGTCGTCTCGAGAATAGACTATCGAGAGATGATGAAGTCCCTGAGAGGGATGTCATTAGGCTCGTTGGTCCTGTCGGTCGGCGCGACCGCATTCAGCTTTGGCGCGCTCGTAGCGCGGGATGCGTGCGCGCTTCGCTATGTGGCGGCGAAGGCTTCGCCTGCCGCGATTGTTCTAGCGGGGTTTTGCGGATCTGCGCTGGGCAATGCCGCCGGGCTCGGCGCTCTTACTGCGGCTGCGGTGCGATATCGTATCTACGGCGCCGTCGGCGTTAAATCCCAAGACATTGCGCTATTGTTGCTGTTCGTTTTGGGTGGCTTTGCGCTCGGTCTAGCAAGTGTCGGCGCGGCTGCGGCGCTGTTCGAGGCCGATCCTATCGCCGCAATGCTTGGCTGGTCCGCGACGCCGCTTCGCGTTGTATCGTCGGCGACGCTGGCCTCAGTCGCGTGTCTCTTTATTTTTGGAATGCGGGGAGAAGCGAGTATTGGTGGGATCACGATAGCTGCGCCCACTCGGACAGCCGCCGCGACGCAACTCGCCCTAACGTCATTCCGGTTATTCGGTGCGGCGATGGCCCTGTGGACGCTTCTGCCGCCGACGCAGGTGAGCTTCTTCGCCTTCGTGGCGATTTTCGCGGCTGCTACGGCGCTCGGCGCCGTCAGCCATCTTCCCGGCGGCCTCGGTGTATTCGAACTTGTGGTGTTATGGGCATTTCGCGGCCGCTCGTCCTCGTCAGACGCCGTTGTCGCTGCTCTTGTCGCCTATCGCGGCGTCTACTATTTCCTGCCTCTTATTTGCTCTGCACTAATGTTTGTCGCCTTCGAGTTGCGCTCGGCTGCGCAACACCCGCCGACGAGGACAGACGATCGCCTCGCTGGAGCGGCTGCTCGCCTCATCCCGACGTTCGTTAGCGCTCTGGCCTTTGCCACGGGCGTGATGCTGCTCGTGTCCGGAGCGACTCCGATTTTTGGACACCGGCTCGTCGAACTATCCCGACACGTTCCACTATGGGTTGTGGAAACATCCAGTTTCCTTGGCAGCGTGATCGGCGTCGTGTTTCTATTCGTTGCACACGGATTGATTGATCGACGCGACGGCGCGTGGCGCCTGGCGCTTGCTCTCAGCCTGTCGAGTCTCATCTTTTCGTTGTTGAAGGGGCTCGCCTTCGGCGAAGCAGCATTCCTCGTATTTTTCTCATGCCTTTTGTTGGCGACCCGGCAACAGTTCACGCGTCCGACCTCCATGTTTGACCAACCTTTCACTTGGGGCTGGACCAATGCCGTAGGCGCCATTCTCGTCGAGTCGTTCGGTATCCTGTGGCTGGCTTTTCACCATGTCCAGTCAGGTCTACACGGGCTTTGGTGGCAGTTCGAATTCGACGCCCAGGCGCCGCGCGCCATCCGGGCGTTGCTCGGCGCCTCGGTCGTCGCGGTTTCCTTTGGTTTGCGGCAATTGTTGCGGGCGCCGGCCGGATCGGCGCAATCGCCGAATGCGCTCGAACTGGAGGATGCGGGAAAGATTATCGAAAGGCACTGTCGCGGAGACGCGATGATGGCTTATATGGGAGACAAATCGTTCCTGTTCTCGCCCTCCAGATCTACTTTCCTGATGTTTGGAAAGCGCGGCCGTAGCTGGATCGCCTTGTTCGACCCGATTGGACCGCATGAAGACTGGTCCGACCTTATCAATCAGTTCATCAGGGTTTCGAAGGACCACGGCGGCCGCGCCAGCTTCTATCATGTCCGACCAGAGAACTTGCCGATCTATCTCGACGCCGGATTCACCGCGATGAAACTCGGCGAGGAAGCGGTCGTCGATCTTGCGGGTTTTCACCTTAAGGGAGGACAATCGGCTCATCTGCGGTACGCACTCAAGCGCGGTGAACGCGATGGACTGCGATTTGAACTTCTGCCGCCAGAACAGTCGCCGTCCAGCTTAGACGACCTCGCGGCAATTTCGAAGCGATGGATGGATGCTCGGCACGGTGAGGAGAAGGGCTTTTCTGTCGCGGCCTTCGAGCGATATTTTGTCTCGCGCCAGCACGTAGGTGTTTTAATTGAGAAAGGCCAGACTGTCGCCTTCGCATCGGCGATGATTACAAGCGCCGGCGACGAGGCGACGCTTGGTCTCATGCGTTCCGCTGCCCTCAAAAGTCCAGTGGCCATGGAGTTCCTGTTCACGAGCCTAATTCTAGCTCTCCGCGATTTGGGCTATGCTCGATTCAGTTTGGGTGTCGTCCCTCTCGCCGGGCTACGGTCCGCGCCGCTGGCGTCGAGATGGCATCGCATCGCCGCTCTAATCTGGAAGCACGGCGACCGGTTTTATAATTTCCAAGGGCTACGGGCGTTCAAAAACAAATTCAATCCCCGTTGGGAACCGCGCTACTTCGTCGCGGCGGGCGCGCTCGGTCCGTTCGTCACCCTTGCGGACGCCGCTGCCTTGATCAACGCCGGCCCCACGCGACCGCGGGAGGAGGGTTATGGCGCGTAGTCTCGCATTGGTGATCATGGCTCTGGCTTGTTGGCTTAGTGCCGGCGCCACTGCCATAGCGCTCGACGGCGGGCGCTATGGAGACGTCAAACTTGCCCTTCCGCCGAATACGCCACGCGGTTACGTAGTTTTTTTCTCCGACTCTGGCGGTTGGAAAAGCGATGACAACGCTCGACTGGAAGCGATCGCACGGGCTGGCGCTCTCGCAGTAGGCGTCGACACGGACTCATACCTTGATCGCGCCGCGCGTCTCGACCCTCGCTGCCTACAGCTTCTCGGCGACGCAGAAGGCCTGAGCCGCCAGTTGCAACGCCAGTACCCGGGAACGGAATACTACTTCCCCATCCTTACAGGAATTGGAAGAGGGGGAGCATTGGCCGGCGCGATCCTGGCACAGGCGCCAGGGGCGACGATAAAGGGAGCGGTTTCCCTCGACCCCTGGAGCTCGGTCGGGACGACGCGGGATTTCTGTCCCCGGGTGCTAACGCGAG
>JASLHV010000468.1 GCA_030153205.1 Roseiarcus sp.
TTATGTTCCAAGCAGCGGCTGTGTTCATCCCGAACCCGGGCCGAAAGATCGCGAAGCAACGCGCCGTCGGCTCAGCGTGTCGCCCCCGTTAATCTTTCGGCTGGCGTGGTGAACAAATCGTTAAGACCGAATGAAATCCAGAAGGTCAACGTCAGAAAATGCTCATCTCAGGTTGTATATACTACCTGCAACGACTTTTAGTTGCAAACGAACAAAGATTTCGGCAATCTTGATTGGTCAAACGAATCAACATCGCGACGCGAAATAAGTTCGTTTCAAACCCGCCGATCCGAGCGACCGGAAAGGAACCGCATCAGAGGATCAGGTCATGAGCATGGGATATGCGCTAAGCGCCGCTCTGCAAGAGCCAGACGGCAAGATGGAAGATGAGGCCACGATAGGCGAAGTGGCTCGTGAATTCTCGGTCAGTTTGCGGACGCTCCGGTTCTATGAAGATCGCGGCCTCCTGCATCCTCGTCGCCAAGGCGTCAGCCGATTCTACAGCGTCGCTGATCGTCAGTGTTTGCGCGAAATCCTCAAGGGAAAGCAATTCGGCTTCACGCTGACCGAAATAAGAGACCTGATCGCCGCGCGGCGGAGCGACAGGGACAAAGCCGATATTGAGGAGACTTTGGATCCTCAACAGATCGTCGATCAGATTTGCCATCTCGAGCGCCAGCGGGACGAACTGGAAGCGGCGATCCGGCGCCTGCGCGCGACCTATGAGCGGCGAAGCGCGGACGAGCCGGCCCCGTAGATCGCCGACATGCTACTACCGAGGCGCTAGCGCCTGGCGAATTTCGGCGCGCGCCGCGTCGAAATCGCGACGGAAGGCCGTGTTCTCGAACATAGCGCGCGCTTCGATGACGCCGGCGCGCTCACCAGCCTCGATGTCGCTCTCGTAATGGACGCCGCAAACAACGCGGTTTTTCGCATATTGCGCCGCACGCGCCATAATCGGCCCGCGTTGCTCAGGAAGCATCCTGATCAAAATCTGCGCGTAGAGCATGCCGGTCGTCGCGTGGTTTGAAGGATAGGAATTGGTCGGCGGCTCATCGACGCAGGGGTGAATGAGGCTGGAGGTCACGAAAGGCCGCGGTCTATTCCAAAATTTTTTCGCTTCCTCCCCGACGATCCGCTCATCGCTCAGAACGGCCTCGAAGAAGGCGGCGTTCTTTGGCAAACGCGACGCCGTAAAGGAAGGTCCAAAGATAGAACCGAAACGAAAGACGGAACGGTCTTGATCAGCCTTCGCGAGGGTGATCATGGCTGGCGTACGGCTTCTTTGATACCAGAGGCTAATCGTGAGATCGCGCCTTTGAGCGTTTGAGCCCGGCTTTGGCGGCGGCGGCAGAACCTTCGATAGTTCGACTTGGCCCCTCCGAAGGTAGTGGAGTTCGGAGGTAGAGCCTTCGTCCTCGGCGAGCGCAGCCGATGAAAATGCAACCAGGAGGGCGGCGGCAAGCGCCAAAGTTCGCAGCATCGCTCTTGTCTCGCCTCGTATCACCCTGTCCTCCTTATCCGAGTTCGTATGATGTTTCACCTCAGGAAGGGCCGGCGAAAAGCGCCCTCGCGAGTTCCGCCGAGAGCGAGGGCCCGCCATGCGACGTCGAAGCTTGAATCCGCCACGCAGCCATCATAGTTTTGACTCAAGCGTAAGTATCGGCGTTGCCGATGCCTATAAGTGAAAACGCTGATGTAGTGGGCGGGAGTGATGGGCGTTATTCTAAGACACCTGCTGCCAAGCTTGGTCCGTAGTGGTTCGCTTGAAGTGGAGACTGCGGACGGCGTCGTGGCGACGTACGGCGACGGGACCGGTCCTAAGATCGCGGTCAAGGTGATGGATAGCGCGGCGGAACGCGCCCTGCTGGTCGATCCGTCCCTTGCCCTGGGCGAACTCTACATGGACGGCCGCATCGTGGTGACACGTGGCGACCTCTATGATCTTCTCGCCCTTGGCGCACGCAATCTCGCTATGGAGGGCGGGCCGCGCTGGCTTCGCTGGATCGAGACAGCGCGCGTGCTCACGCGGCGGCTGCGCCAGCGCAACGATCGTTTGCGCGCCCGGCGGCATATCGCGCATCACTATGATCTCAACGTCAGGCTCTACGATCTCTTCCTCGATAGGGACCGACAATATTCCTGCGCCTATTTCGAACGGCCGAGCGACTCGCTCGAACAGGCCCAACTCGCCAAGAAGCGGCACATCGCGGCGAAACTGCTCGTCGACGAAGGCCACGATGTCCTCGATATCGGATGCGGTTTCGGCGGCATGGCCCTGTATCTAGCGGAGATGGCCGACGCGCGAGCGACGGGCGTCACCTTGTCCAAGGAGCAGCATGGGGTGGCGACCAAACGCGCCATCGATACCGGCCTTGCCGATCGCGTGCAGTTCGCCTTGAAGGACTATCGCGATGTCGAAGAAAAATTCGACCGCATCGTCTCGGTCGGCATGTTCGAACATGTCGGCGTCGCCGGCTATGACGAGTATTTCCAGAACATCCGTCGCCTGCTGAAGGACGACGGCGTGATGATCCTTCACGCGATCGGCCGCAGCGGCGTGCCCGGCGCGACCAACCCATGGATCGAGAAATACATCTTCCCCGGCGGCTATATCCCATCCCTGTCGGAGGTCATGGCCTCGATCGAACGTGTCGGTCTCTTCGTCACCGATACGGAAATCTTGCGCCTTCACTACGCCGATACGCTGAAGGCTTGGCGCGAGCGCTTCGTCGCGCATCGCGACGAAGCCAGGGCCTTGTACGACGAACGTTTCTGCCGGATGTGGGAATTTTATCTCGCCGGTTCGGAAAGCTCCTTCCGCGTCGACGGCCACATGGTCTTCCAGATACAGCTCGCCAAAAACCAAAATGTGGTGCCGCCGACGCGCGATTACGTCCCCGAGCGCGAGGCGCGCTTGCGCCGACGCGAAGGCCAGAAGCCGGCGTTGCGTCTCGCGGGCGAATGATCGATGCTCGCCGCGCGGAGATGAAACCGCGCGATAGGGCCGGAGCCGTGCGATGACCGACGATCTTCCGGCTTTCGCGCTCGAAGCGCCCAATCAATCGCCGCCATTCGTCGATCGCAATTTCTTCGATGAGGATGTGGCTTTGCGCGAAGCGGTCGCGCGCGCCGGCGTCGACGCGGCGGCCGAAGACCTATCCGCCTTTGGCGCCGCCTATGGGGCGGCAGAGCAGCTCGAAGCCGGGCGCTTGGCCAACGAGAACCCGCCTCGGTTGCGTCTTGTCGATGCGCGCGGCAATCGTCTCGATGCGGTCGAGTTCCATCCCGCCTATCACGCGCTGATGGCGCGAAGCATGAAAGCGGGCCTGCATTGTTCGATCTGGGAGCACGCAGGCGACGCGATGACGCCGCGCGGCCATGTCGCCCGGGCGGCGCGGCTCTACATGCTGACGCAAACGGAAAGCGGCCATATGTGCCCGCTGACCATGACCAGCGCCAGTCTCGGCGCACTCCGGCTCGCGCCCGATATTGCGCGCGCCTGGCTGCCGAAGATCACGGGGCGCGCCTACGATCCGGAGCTCAAGCCCTGGTGGGAGAAAACCGCGGCAACGCTCGGCATGGGCATGACCGAGCCGCAGGGCGGCACGGACGTCCGCACCAACACCACTGGCGCCACGCCGATTGACGGCGGCTATGAAATCACCGGCGCCAAATGGTTCATGTCCGCGCCGATGTGCGACGCCTTCCTCGTTCTCGCTCAGGCGCCGGGCGGATTGACGACGTTCCTCGTCCCGCGCTTCCGGCCGGACGGCGCCAAAAACGCGATTTTCTTCCGGCGCTTGAAAGAAAAGCTCGGCAATCGCTCGAATGCGTCCTCGGAAGTCGAATTTCATGGCGCTTTCGGCGAGCGCATCGGCGAAGAGGGCCAGGGCGTCAAGACGATCCTGGAAATGGTGCAATTGACCCGCCTCGATTGCGCCGTCGCCTCGGCCGGCCAGATGCG
>JASLHV010000492.1 GCA_030153205.1 Roseiarcus sp.
GCCGTGGTCCTGTTCGCCTCGGCCGCCGGCATTTTACTCCTCGCCAATTTTCCGATGGAGACGCTGGCCGCCATGACCATCGTCTATCTCGCCGCCATTCCCTTCAGCATTCGACACTTCGAGCGCATGCGGCGCGCCGCCGAGCCTGGGGCGGCGCCGTCATCGTCCTAAGTCTTAACAAGCGGCGATTTCGGGTTTCCCCTTTTGGGCGAAATCAGATACGGTCCGCCGCGTTTTGGCCGGAATTCGGCCGGCGTGTCCGTAGAATAGCCGCCGTCGCACGTGAAAGCCGCAACGCGGCGCGTCGCGCTCGCTGCTAGCCTCGACGCGATCAAGAAAGGGCCCTATGTCGAAGGAAGAATTGCTTGAATTTCCGGGTTTCGTCGTTGAGCTTCTGCCCAATGCGACGTTCCGGGTGAAGCTTGAGAACGACCACGAGATCATCGCCCATACCGCGGGCAAGATGCGCAAGAACCGGATCCGCGTGCTGGCGGGCGATAAGGTTCTCGTCGAAATGACGCCTTACGACCTCACCAAAGGCCGCATCACCTACCGTTTCAAATGATTGCGCCGTGGCGCGCCGTCGTATCGGGGTGAAACCATGAACGAGCCGGCTTCGCGCCCAAAACTCGTCCTGGCCTCGGCGTCTCCACGTCGTTTGGCGCTCCTAGGGCAAATGGGGCTTGATCCCGACGCCGTTATCCCCGCCGATGTCGACGAAACGCCGCGACGCGGCGAGTCGCCGCGCGCTTTGGTGCAAAGGCTGGCGAGCGAAAAAGCGGCGGTCGCCGCGAGCGTCGCCGAGCGTCGGCCCGAACTCGGCCGTTGTCTCGTTCTGGCGGCGGACACCGCGGTTTGCGTCGGCCGTCGCGTTCTTCCCAAATGCGAAATATTCGATGAAGCGGCGGCCTGTTTGCGGATGCTGTCCGGCCGCGCCCATCGCGTCTATACCGCCGTCGCCCTGACCACGGCGGGCGGCGGGTCGCGGCGGCGTCTCGTCGAAGCGCGCGTGCGTTTCAAGCGCCTGTCGCGCGATGAGATCGACGCCTATCTGGAAAGTGGCGAGTGGCGCGGAAAGGCGGGCGGCTACGCAATTCAGGGGCTAGCCGGCGCGTTTGTCGTGCGGTTGGTCGGGTCCTATACTTGCGTGGTCGGCCTGCCGCTTGTCGAGACGATGGGCCTGCTGGCGGGCGAAGGACTCCCCGCCTGCGCGCGGTGGTCGGCCAATGCCGAGGCGGCGAGATGAGACATGAGCGAAACGCCTGCTAACGACAATGGTTCGAAGCAGAAAGGCGCATCCTGTCCAGTCTGCGGACGTTTGCGCTCCGATGCTTATCGACCCTTCTGTTCCCGTCGGTGCGCCGACGTGGATCTTCACCGCTGGTTGAGCGGCGGCTACGTCATCCCGGGCCGCGGCCTGTCAGCCGACGATGAAGAGGGGGATGAGAGAAGCGTCTTTGCGCCAAGGCCGGACGATCGCGGCACGAAGACCTGATCCTCGTAGGATCATTGTCGCAAAATCTCCATCGAAAACGTGTTGCTGGATTTCTTCGACAAGGGAGGCAAGCAATGTCACGATATTCGAAAGCATGCATCGCCGCGGCCTTGGTCGCGTCGGTTCTCGGATACGCCGTGCAGGTACAAGCGCAAAGCGGCGTTAAGACGGGAACGTTGGTCTGCGACGTCGCCGGCGGCTTCGGCTATATCGTCGGGTCGCGGAAAGCGGTGAACTGCACGTTCAACGGCGAGAGAGGTTATTACGAGCATTATACCGGCCATATCACCAAGATCGGTCTCGACCTCGGCGAGACCTCTGGCGGCACGATTATCTGGCAGGTCTTCGAACCAACCACTCACCATGCTACTCTGGGCGGCGAGTACGGCGGCGTGACGGCGCAGGCGACTCTTGGCGCCGGCCTCGGCGCGAATGCGCTGATTGGCGGCTCGAACAATGCGATCGCGCTTCAGCCTTTCTCGTTCGAAGGACAGAGCGGCTTCAATCTCGCCGCGGGCGTCGGTGGCCTGACGCTGAGGCGCTCCCACTAAGTTGAACGAGTTCGGGCGAGGCCGAACCTCAATTTGCATTCGCTCGCACCGACGAATGTCGTCGGCGCGGTGATGAAAGGATAGACGCGCGTCGCGAAGACGAAGCGATACAAAGGGGAAGGGATATGGAATATCGGCAACTCGGGAATTCGGGCCTCAAAGTCTCTGCGCTCACGATGGGCACGATGACGATAGGCGGCAAAGCCAATTTCTCCAAGGTCGGCAATGTCGGCCTCAATGAGGCGCGGCGCCAGATCGATCTGGTCATCGACGCGGGCGTGAATTTTATCGATACGGCGAACGTATATTCGGGCGGCGCCTCGGAAGAGATTGTCGGCGAAGCTCTGGGCGGCAAGCGCAAGGGCGGCGTCCTCATAGCGACCAAGGCGCGCTTTCCCATGGGTGAGGGGCCGAACGATCGCGGCCTCTCGCGTTGGCATCTGATCCGTGAATGCGAAGCGAGCCTGAAAAGACTGCGCACCGACGTCATCGATCTCTACCAGGTGCATCAATGGGATGGATTGACGCCGCTCGAAGAGACGATGGAGGCGCTCGACAGCCTGGTACGCAACGGCAAGGTTCGGTACGTCGGATGCTCGAACTTTTCCGGTTGGCATATCATGAAGGCGATGGAGGTTGCGCGTCGCGACGGACGCGTACCCTTCGTGTCGCAGCAGATTCACTATACGTTGCAGGCGCGCGAAGCGGAATATGAACTGATTCCGATCTCGTTCGACCAGAAGCTCGGCATCCTGGTCTGGAGCCCGATCGCCGGCGGCCTTCTTTCGGGCAAACACCGACGCAATCAGCAGACGCCGGAAGGAACGCGCCAATTCGCAGGCTGGAAAGAGCCGCCGATCTACGACGAAGCCAAGCTCTGGGACATTGTCGACGTCATCGTCGCGGTCGCTCAGGAACGCGGCGTCTCTGGCGCGCAAGTCGCCCTTGCCTGGCTCCTCGGGCGGCCTGGCGTCACCTCGGTGATCATTGGCGGGCGCACGGAAGAGCACTTCAAGGACAATCTCGCCGCGGCCGAATTGAAGCTGACGACTGAAGAGCGCAAACGTCTCGACGAGGTCAGCCAGCCGCCGCTGGTCTATCCGTACTGGCATCAAAGCTGGACCGCGAAGGATCGGCTGGGCGCGGCCGATATGGCGCTGCATGCCGCCTATTTGGGAAAGTAACGATCGCGGAAGACGAGCGCTGAGCCGGAGTACGAAAGGCGGCGCCCGCCCCCCATGTTCGCAAGCTCAAAATCCTTATCGGTGCTAAGTGAGACCGAGGCGTTGAGGCAAACCTTCGGGTTGCATCGGTTGAAAGGAGATCGGAAGGTAACGTGGGCCGTGACGGTCCGAGCCAACTGGCGCGTAACGTTCAGGTTTGAGCAAGGCGAGCCTGCTGACGTGAATTTGGAAGATTTTCACTGACTATAACTTCAAAGGGCATTCCTGCCCGCCCATTGCGGTCTCACAGCGCCTCGACGAACCGTACCTTATCGCCCTGCGCGGGCGTCACGATCTCACCTTCCCACATCACGCGCAGGCCGCGCACGAATGTTCCGGCCGGCCAGCCGGTGACGCTCTTCCCATCATAAGGCGTCCAGCCGCAGCGCGAGGCGATCCAGGAATCGCGGATCGTCACGCGGCGCTTGAGATCGACGATAGCGAAATCGGCGTCGTAACCGGCGGCGATGCGCCCCTTGTTGGCGATGCCGAAGAGCCGTTGCGGCCCCGCGCTGGTGAGGTCGACGAGGCGCTCCAGCGAAAGCCGACCGTTCGCCACGTGGTCGAGCATGATCGGCACGAGCGTCTGTACTCCGGTCATGCCGGACGGGCTTTCCGGATAGGGCTTCGCCTTTTCCGCGAGCGTATGCGGCGCGTGGTCCGAACCAAGCACATCGATGACGCCTTGGTCGAGCCCCCGCCAGATCGCTTCACGATGGCGCGTGTCGCGGACGGGCGGGTTCATCTGGAGTTTTGTACCGAGCCGCGCATAGTCCTCCGCGCTCAAAGTCAGATGATGCGGCGTCGCCTCGCAGGTGGCGATGTCTTTGGACCCTTGCAGAAAGTCGATTTCCTCGGCGGTCGATATATGCAGGACGTGGATGCGGGCGCGGGCTTGTCGCGCGAGCGCGACGAGCCGTTGCGTCGATTGCAAGGCGGCGATTTCATCGCGCCACACGGGATGCGAAGAAGGATCGCCGGGAACGCGCAAGGGCTTGCGCTCATTCAAGCGCGGCTCGTCTTCGCTGTGAAAAGCGGCGCGGCGCCGTATTTGTTTCAGGATCGCCAGAACGCCGGGATCGTCAGCGACCAGAAGTTTGCCGGTCGACGAGCCCATGAAGACTTTGATCCCGACCGCGCCGGGCAGGCGCTCCAATTCCGGCAGGTCGGCGACATTATCATGAGTGCCGCCGACCCAAAAAGCGAAGTCGCAATGCATGCGCGCTTTCGCCCGCGCGAGCTTGTCCTCCAAAGTCGCGGCGGAAGTCGTCAGAGGATCGGTGTTCGGCATTTCAAAGACAGAAGTCACGCCGCCGAGGACGGCCGCGCGGGATCCGGTTTCCAGATCTTCCTTGTGCGTCGCGCCGGGCTCGCGGAAATGTACCTGGCTGTCGATCACGCCCGGCAAAATATGCAGGCCGCGGCAATCCACGCGTTCGCCCGCGGACGCCTGTCCAAGAGAGCCGATGGCCGCGATCTTGCCACTGGTGACGCCGATGTCGCGTGCGCCAACGCCATCCTGATTGACGACGATTGCGCCTTCGAGGACGAGATCATAGCGCGCGGACATTTGCGAAGCTCTGGCGGCTGAGATGACAAACGACAGGCGTTTGTTCGCCGTTCGCGCTTGCCTGTCAACTTGTCGTTTTGAGCCGACGAGGCGCGCTAAACCGCCCTCAGAATCTCGCCTTCAACTTTTCCGCCACGGCCGCGACGCGGTCGGAAGACGCGCGTCCCGCAACGAGATAGCCGCGTCCGTCATGCGCCCAGGATGCGATCGCAAGTTCGTCCTTTTTATCGATCGCCAACGGCGCGTCCTTTTCGCCGTTGCGAATAATACAAAAGACGATGGGCTCGCCCGCATCGAGATAAGCGATTTGACCCAGGGGGGCGCCGTCATAAGCGAGGGTTTCGACCCGTTGCAGGGTTAATTCCGGCAGAGCGATTGACACGGGGCTGAGAGCGACGCCGAGAGTCTGAGACAATTGCGTGAGCGCCGTTTCGTTCGATCGCGTATCTTCGGCATTGGTAAAGGTCTGCGTAGTGTAGAGCGAAACATATCCGGCGACGGCCTGACGCCAGTCGCTGTCCTCTGAAGCGACGAGAGGCGGCGCGCTCGGCACTGGAATATAATGGCCGATCCCCCAGCCCAGAACGAGCAAACCGATCGCCGCGGCGGCCGCGCTCATCCGACGCGCAGGACGCGCCGCGCTCCGGGAAGCTTCGCTCAGCGGCGCAAGCGCATCGATCTTCGCACGGATCCTTTCGAGCGGGGTTTCTGCGAGCGCAACGTCGAAGGCGGCGCGGAAGGGAAGACCGCCTGCCGCCAATCTGTCGAAACGCGCGCGCAAATCGGGCTCGATGTTGAGCCTCGTCTCGACCGCGCCGCGCTCAGCCTTGTCGAGCTGATTGTCGAGATAAGCGACAAGGCGGCAATCGTCGGTTTCGTCCATCATTTTGCGTTTCCGCGCGCCGAAGCGGCGCCGCTGTCAGCCGGACGCAACTTGCCGAGCGCCAATCGCGCCGCCGCCAGACGACTCATGATCGTCCCGATCGGCGTTCCAAGAAACTCGGCCGCTTCGCTGTAGGAAAGTCCCTCGACATAAACCAGCAGAACGGTTTCGCGCTGCGCCTCCGGCAAGCGATGCACCGCATTCAACACCTGGCCGGCGAAGATATTCGTTTCGATTTCCTGTCCGTCGCTGAAAAGCACTTGGTCAGGATCGACGAAGCCTTGACCTTCGCGAATGCGCCGCGCGCGCACTTCGTTCAACCAAATCGAACGTAAAATCGAAAAGAGCCAGCGGTCGAGCCGCGTCCCGGATTGAAACTGGTCGGCGCGCTCCAGCGCGCGCAAGGCCGTCGCCTGGACGAGATCTTCGGCGACATCGCGCGCGGATGACAAAGCAAGGCCGTAGCGCCATAGTCGCGCAAGGTGTTGCGAGAGGCCTATTTTGATTTCGTCGCGGCTCGCCATCAGTCCGACCGCCCCGCGGGCGTTCTCGTTTCGCGAGTGAATAGGCCGCGCACTTGGCGTGTTTCTATAGCATCCGTCAATAGGAGGACGTTCGATGTCGTTCACAATGATGCGTGCAGGCGCTTCTCTTCGCGCCTTTTCCGTCGCTTTTGCCTTAGTTGCTGTTCTTCCAGTGTCGAACGTCTTCGCTGCCGGAGGCTCGGGCAGCAGCGGGGGAGGCGGTGGCGGCGATGGTTCCGAGAATGGCGCCGATAGACAAAAAACAGATCTCACGACCTGCGAGCGTGGAAAAGTTTGGGACGCCAAGGCGCATAAGTGCCTGCCGCGACACAGCGGCGTTCTCCCCGACGATCAACTCGCGGATTATGCGTACGCTTTAGCCAAGGCGGAGCGGTTCGAGGAGGCGCTCGAAGTTCTCGACCTTTCGCAAAATGCAAATACGGCAAAAGCCTTGAATTATCGTGGCTATGTCACGCGTAAATTGGGCCGGATCGATGAAGGCGTCGGCTATTACTTAAAATCCGTGGCGCTCGATCCGAATTATGCGCAGGTACGTGAATATCTCGGCGAAGCCTATGTGATCCAAGGCAAGTTCGATCTGGCCAAGGAGCAACTCTCTAAAATTAAAACGATTTGTGGCTCCGACGATTGCGAGGAATACGAAGATTTGCAGAAAGCGCTGGTCGAGGCGCATAGCCTCTGACGTCGTGACGCGGTTGCCGGCCAAAATCCACCAGCCGCCTTTGCAGGCGACTGGTGGATAAAGAAATCATTTTACGTTAATGAGCCGGCGAGGACATTCACTATGTCGCTTCCGTCACTGCTTTTGTTCGTCGGCGTCTACGCCGCCGCCGTCGCCTCGCCTGGACCGGGCATCGCCGCCATCGTGGCGCGTGTTCTCGGCCGAGGTCTCGGTGGGATCGCGCCTTTCATCGCCGGCTTCGTCGTCGGGGATCTCGTCTGGTTCGCTGTCGCAGCGACGGGACTGGCAGTGGTCGCGCACGAATTCGCAGCGCTTTTCATTGCGATCCGCTATGCCGGCGTCGCCTATCTTCTGTGGCTTGCCTGGCGGATCTGGCGCGCGCCTGTCGCCGCGCAGCAGGAGCCGATTGAATCGCGCGGCGGCGCGCGACCGTTTTTCGGCGCCTTATCGCTGACCTTGGGCAACCCGAAAGTGATTGTCTTTTTCTTGTCGATCATGCCGCTCGTCGTCGATGTGCATACGATGAACGCGATGGTTTTCGTGGAGATCGCGGTTGTCATGCCGCTCGTACTTGCGCCGGTATTGACGCTGTATGCGCTTGCCGCCGATCGTGCGCGCGCTCTGTTCCGCTCGCCGCGCGCAATGAGAGCGGCCAATCGAACCGCGGCCGGCGTCATGGCCGGGGTGGCGGTCGCCATCGCCGCGCGGTGAACAGCGATCACCGAGGTTTGAACGCGAGGGACGCCTAAGTCTCGAAGTCGACTCTTGCGTCGATTTCCATGGTACGCAA
>JASLHV010000016.1 GCA_030153205.1 Roseiarcus sp.
TCACGACCTTGCTCATATTGCTCATCAGCCGATCCATCACGCCGCCGCTTTCTTTCGAACCTGCGGCCTTCAGCGCGTCGGGCGCGATTTTAGCGAAGCTGGACGCCAAGGCGGCCGCGGTCGGCGCGCCTCTTTCAGCGAAAGGTTTCAAAGCGGCGACTTTCGCCGTATCGGCGCCCAGGCGCTCCAAGGCGCTCTGCTCCGCCGCATAGGGCGCGCCGGCGCCAAGACGCTCGAAGATCGCTTCCGCGGCGACGGCCAAGGCCGCCGCTTCATCCCGCCGTGCGTGATTTTCCTCCGGCGCAACGCGCGTCTCGCTTTTCGGAGTCGCTAAAGTCGCCTCCACTTTGGCCAGCCGGTTTTCCAACGGACCGAGATCGACGGCCGGCTTGTCGCCAGTCGATTTATCGCCGGCGGAAAGCGCGCTTTCGATTTTCTGCATCCTCGCTTCAAGCGCGCTCGTGTCGGCGCCCGGCGCCGCCGGAGAGGTCGCGGCTTGCGCTTGCTGGTCCAGGCTCGAGGCGGTCTTCGTCGCGAGGGCGAGCGCCTTGGCGGCGTCGGACCGCGCCGCCTCAGCGTCGCTCTGGGCGGCGGACTTCGTGTTCTGGGCGGAAGTCTCCAGCGCCGCGACGCGCCGCGTCAGATCGTTGATCGGCGCTTCGGTCGCCGACAGACGCTGCGAGACGTCAGAGCCCGCCGTCGAACTTTCGAACCATACGATACCGGCGGCGACCAAAGCGCCGACGACGCCGCCAACGCAAGCGGCGATGAAAACGGACGGCCGCCGCGGCGGCGCTGGGACTGGCTCCTCGACCCGAGGGGGCGGTTCTGGCGCTGCCTGTTCTTCCGCCGCCTTGGCAGGCTCCGGCGCCACTTCGGAAGGCTCTGCGGCCGCTTCGGAAGACGCCGCGGTCGCTTCGGCAGCGGCTTCCTCCGCCGCCGTCGCCTCGCCCTCGATGATGACAGGCTCGCCGCGCCGATCGCGATTGGGCGCGACGGCCGCCTCAGGGTCCAGCCGTCTCGCCTCGTCGTCGTCCGCCATCAGCTCTTGCCCTCATTGACGCCTCTCCTATAGGCGAGGCGGCGAGGGAAGGAAACGGCCGTTCTGAACTTGTGTAACTCAGGCCGAAACTTTCGCGGCGATCTTGGCGACATGTGCGCCTTGATAACGCGCGGCCTCGAGTTCGATCTCGGAAGGCTGGCGCGAACCATCGGGTCCGGCGATGGTCGAAGCGCCGTAAGGCGACGCGCCCTTCACCGCCTCGTGTCCGAATTGCCCGGCGAACGAATATGGCAGGCCCACGTAAATCATGCCGAGATGAAGCAGCGGCGGGATGAAGGTGAAGATCGTCGTCTCCTGGCCGCCGTGCTGGGTCGCCGTCGAGGCGAAGACGGAGGCGACCTTGCCGACCAATTTATTCTGGAACCACAGGCCGCCGGTCTGATCGATGAAGTTCTTCATCTGCGCCGCCATATTGCCGTAACGCGTCGGCGTTCCGAAGATGATGGCGTCATAGTTGGGGAGATCGTCGACGACCGCGATCGGCGCTGCTTGATCGAGTTTGAAATGCGACGCTTTCGCGACTTCCGCCGGCACAAGCTCCGGCACGCGCTTGACGTCGACTTGAGCGCCAGTCGAGCGGGCGCCCTCGGCGACCGCCATGGCCATGGTTTCGATGTGGCCGTAGCTCGAATAATAAAGAACAAGCACTTTGGTCATTAAAGCCTCCCATAGAAGCCGGCCGACCGTCAGCCGGCGGGCGCGCTTCGCTTGAGCGCCTCAAAGAGGCCGGCCTCCGTCGCCTGCGCGGCGACAACGATGTTCTTTGCTTGAGCGCCATGCAACGGCTCGGCTGCACTTTCAGATATGCAAAGGTGCAAGATCGTGCGCAGCTTTTCGTCCAGGTTCGCGCGCTGCGCCAATGCGACAGCGATTTCGGCACTGCGTCTCGAATAATAGAGCGCGACGTCGCCCTCCGCGAAAGCACTCGCTTCCTCCGGGCTCCAAGCGTCGCGCGCCGGCGCTTCGTAAATTTCGCACAATGCGACACGATGTCCTGCCGCCGTCAGCGTTTCTTCGATGCTGCCCATCCGGTCACGCCCGGCGAGGTAGAGGACGCGTGAATTTTGCGACAGCTTGTCGCAGATCTGCGCGGCGAGGATCGCCGCACCGGACGCGATGGCGCGCGGCTTGCCGAAGCCGATGCGCGTCGCCGCCTCGGCGGTACGTTCGCCAACCACGTAAAGGGGAACAGCGGCGAGGTGAGCGTAACGTTCGGACGACAAAACCGTGAAAGCCGCCGCGCTAGTTGCGATCAAGGCGTCGAACGCGCCGTCGGGCGGCGGCGCGCCGGTCCATTTTATCGAAAGAGCAGCCGCAAAGAGCGGGGTGTAACCCAGCGCGGCGAGGCGCTTGGCGGTCGCGGCCGCATCCTCGCTGGCGCGGGTGAGGATGACGCGCGTCATGCTCAGCTCGCCAGCAATTCAGCCGGCGCTCGCGCGCGCAATTCGCGTCCCGCATCCGCGCCGAGCCGCGACGCGTCGTCGGCGTCGCCCTCGCGCGTCGTTTCGACGCAGATGCGGCCATCGAGAGAGAGCGTTGCGCCGCGGAACGTCAGCCGAGCGCCATTCAGTTGGGCATGACCGCCGATCGGCGTCCGGCAGGAGCCATCGAGCTCCGCAAGGAAAGCGCGCTCGGCGGCAAGCACCACGCCTGTCGGTACGTCGAGCATAGGCGTCAGCGTTTTGGCCAGACGGGCGTCGTCGCTTCGCGCCGTGATCGCGATCGCGCCTTGGCCAACGGCGGGCAGGAATTCTTCGACATTCAGGATCGCTGCGGCTTTGTCTTGCAATCCGAGCCGTTTGAGGCCGGCAAGCGCGAGCAAAGTCAAATCGAACTCGCCGGACTCCACTTTGCGCAACCGCGTCTCGACATTGCCGCGGAGCAGGCCCACTGCGAGGTCCGGTCGCGTGCGCAACGCCATCGCCTGCCGGCGCGGCGAGGCCGAACCAAGGCGGGCGCCCTGCGGCAACTCGGCGAAGCTCGCCGCTTTCACGCAAATCAAAGCGTCGCGCGCGTCCTCGCGCGGCGGGTAGCCGGCGATGACGAGGCCTGAGGGTAAAAAAGTCTGCAGGTCCTTCGCCGAATGGATCGCGCAATCGATGGCGCCGGCCAGCAGCGCTTCGTCCAGCTCCTTGGTGAAAAGCCCTTTGCCGCCGGCTTCGGCCAGCGAGCGATCGACGATTCGATCGCCCGTCGTGCGAATGACCACGATTTCAATGTCGCCAACGGCGACGCCGGCGGTCTCGGCGAGGCGATCGCAGACCTGACGGGCCTGCGCCAACGCCAGGGGCGAGCCCCGCGAGCCGACTTTCAAATAGGGGGTCGCCATAACGCTCCAAAGAGATTATTCGCGAAAGGTGAGACTTATAGAGGGCGGAGCGGGCGTGAGAAAGCGCAGGGCGCGCTCACGCGATAGTCGGAGCCGAAATGCAGGTTTTGGGGATTGAGACGACATGTGACGAGACGGCGGCGGCGATCGTTCGCTTAAGGCCCGGCGGCGGGGGCGACATTCTCGCTGATGAAGTGATGAGCCAGATCGCCGCTCATGCCGCCTATGGCGGCGTGGCGCCGGAAATCGCCGCGCGCGCTCATGTCGAAATCGTCGACCTTCTCGCCGCCCGCGCTTTGAACAAGGCCGGCGTGAAGGCGAACGAACTCGATGCAATCGCTGCGGCCGCGGGCCCTGGCCTTATTGGCGGCGTGATTGTCGGCCTGATGACGGGCAAGGGTCTTGCGCTGGCGACCGGCAAACCTTTCGTCGCGGTCAATCACCTCGAAGCGCATGCCTTGACGGCGCGGCTCGCCGGGGCGCTCGCCTTTCCGTACCTCCTTCTGTTGGCCTCCGGCGGCCATACCCAGATTCTCGCGGTCAAAGGCGTCGGCGATTATGTGAGATTGGGCGCGACGATGGATGACGCCATTGGCGAAGCCTTTGACAAAACGGCGAAGCTGCTTGGCTTGCCATATCCTGGCGGGCCTGCGATCGAAGCGGCGGCGCGTAACGGCGATCCCATGCGGTTCGATCTGCCAAGGCCGCTGATCGGCCGGCCAAACGCTGATTTTTCGCTCTCAGGCCTCAAGACCGCCACGCGCCTTGCCGCCGAAAGCGTCGCGCCCTTGCGCGATCGCGACGTCGCCGATCTTTGCGCCTCATTTCAAGCGGCGATCGTCGATGTGATCGAAGATCGCATGCGCGTCGCTCTTCAATTGTTTCGCGAGCGTATCGGCGTCGCCCAGGCGCTGGTGATCGCCGGCGGCGTCGCCGCCAATGAGGCGATCCGTTCAGCCCTTGCGCGCTTTTCGACGCAGGCCGGATTGAAACTGGTCGCGCCGCCCTTGAGTCTCTGCACGGACAATGGCGCGATGATCGCCTGGGCTGGGATTGAACGTCTGAGGCTCGGTCTCACGGACGATTTCGCCGCGCCGGCGCGCCCGCGCTGGCCGCTTGACGTTAAAGCGGCGCCGGCCTTGAACGGCAAGGCGTGATTCCGCCACGCTAAGGTATCGCAAGACGAGGGAGGTCTTCCCCTGCGCGAATTTTCAACCATTGGCGTCGCCGGGGCCGGCGCCTGGGGGATCGCTCTCGCCAACGTCGCCGCGAGCGCAGGACGCAATGTCGTCCTCTGGGGCCGGAACGAGGCGGCTATGCTCGCCCTCGCCAAGACACGACAGAGTCCGAAAAGACTCGCCAATGTATTTCTCGCCGAAAGCGTCAAGGCGACTTCCGATATTGTCGACCTTGCTGATTGCGACGCCATTCTCGTCGTGACGCCGGCGCAAGCGACCCGCGCTGTTACGGTCGAACTCGCTGAAATTCTGTTCCGTGAAACGCCGCTCGTCTCTTGCGCCAAGGGGATCGAGCAGGGTTCTGGTTTGTTCATGACTCAGGTTTTCGCCGAGGCGGCGTCGCGCCATCCCGCGGCGATCCTGTCGGGACCGGGTTTTGCGGCCGACGTCGCCGCCGGCTTGCCCACAGCCGTTACGCTTGCGGCTGAGGACGAAGCGCTTGCGCGGGCGCTCGCCGGCGCGCTGCAAAGCGCGAGCTTCCGCCTGTACCATTCGAGCGACGTCATCGGCGTCGAGATCGGCGGCGCGGCGAAGAATGTGCTGGCCATCGCCAGCGGCGTCGCCGTCGGCCTCGGCCTCGGTCCAAGCGCGGGCGCGGCTTTGATCGCGCGCGGCTTTGCCGAGATGTCGCGCCTTGGCGCGGCGCTGGGCGCCAAGCCGCAAACGCTCGCCGGCCTTTCCGGCCTGGGCGATCTCGTGTTGACCTGCACCTCGCCGCAATCGCGCAATTTCGCCTTCGGCTTGGCGCTCGGCCGTGGCGGCGCGGTTTCGCAAGGCTTGGCGTCCGGCAAGCTGGTCGAGGGCGCCTATACGGCGCGGGCGCTGATCGAAATCGCCAAGGCGCATGACGTCGACACGCCGATCGCGACGAGCGTCGACGCCGTGCTGAGCGGCGCGATCGCGCCAAGCGAGGCTGTGCGCGCCTTGCTTGCGCGGCCGCCCAAGGCGGAGACATAGCTGGCCGGATCATCCCACGCTTTACGGCGCAACCGCCTTCCCCTAGTTTGCCGACGTCAAAGGGGAGGTCGCTCGTGCTTTTCGTCGCCATCTGCATCGACAAACCGAACAATTTGCAGGCGCGTCTCGATAATCGGCCGACTCATCTCGACTATCTCGCGAGTTTGAAAGCGAAGCTGAAGATCGCCGGACCCTTCCTCGCCGCAGACAATCAAACGCCGATCGGCTCGCTGCTGATCTATGACGCCGCCGACGCAAACGAAGCGCGGTCGCTCGCCGATAATGATCCTTTCAGCAAAGCCGGCGTCTTCGCTAGCGTCGAGATTAAAGCCTGGCGTCAGGGCTTCGGCCCACCGATCGGGTGAGGCTTCCCATGGCTCATTGGCTGGTCAAAAGCGAACCTTCCGCCTGGTCCTTCACGCAGCAAGTCGAGGCCGGCAAGAAAGGTACGAGTTGGAACGGCGTGCGCAATCACGCCGCCAAGCTCAATCTGATGGCGATGAAGCTCGGCGAACAGGCCTTCTTCTATCATTCGAACGAAGGCAAGGAGATCGTCGGCATCGTCGAAGTGACGAAACTCTATTATCCCGATCCAACCGATGAGACCGGAAAATTCGGCATGGTCGATTTTCGCGCCGTCAAGCCGCTGCCCAAACCGGTCACGCTCGATGCGATCAAAGCCGACAAACGCCTCGCCAATATGGCGCTGGTGAAACTCTCGCGCCTCTCGGTGCAGCCGGTGACGGAAGCCGAGTGGAAGACCGTCTGCGCGATGGGCGGGCTGTGACCTCCCGCCGGAAACTTACGCGAAAAGTCGTTCCAGCAGGTCCTGGACGAGGCCTTCGAGAAGAGCGAGCTTGTAGCGCGTCATTTGCAGCGCCTTTGCGCCAATGACCGATTGCTTGGCCGCTTCGGCGATGGTCGCGCGGTTTGCGGATGCGCCTTGAGCCGCCGT
This sequence comes from Roseiarcus sp., assembly GCA_030153205.1. Lineage (GTDB taxonomy): Bacteria > Pseudomonadota > Alphaproteobacteria > Rhizobiales > Beijerinckiaceae > Roseiarcus. The sequence goes on from JASLHV010000016.1 coordinate 6,543, forward strand.
CTCCGCCGCCGTCAACCGCACGGGAACCGGCGCGACGCCTCCCGCCGCGAGTCGTAGAAACCGGATAGAGCCCGCGGCGACTTCGGCGCGCGCCACAATTTCGACCAGAGGCCATTCGGCGTAGGCGCGAGAGATCGCTCGTTTGTAAAGCGCACGCTCTCCGGCGATTGGCGGCGGCAATTCAATGCGCTGGATCACCTCCCCCGGCTCGAGCGCATTGTCCCTGGCGCCGTCAGAGCCATCGCCAAGCAATTGCGCAATTGTCAAACGCGCGCGGCGATCGGTGACGATCTTGGCGTCGTACGCCAAAAGCGCGGCGGCCATCGTGGAAGGATGCGGCGCGATGCAGGGGCCGAAATCGAAGACAACGCCATAGAGATGATTGCCCGCCCGGGCTGGACAGGTCGAACCGCCTTTCTTCAGGCAGGCGATGTGCGGGTTGCGATAGTACCAGCAGCGCGACCGTTGGGCGAGATTGCCGCCGATTGTCGCCAGACGCCGGATCTGCGGCGTGGCAAGACCGTCCGCCGCCGCCGCCAAGCCGGGATAAGCGGCGGCGATCGCGGGATCGTTTGCAATCCCATCGATCGTGATCGAGGCGCCGATATGCGCCGCACCGTTCGAATCCCAATCGACGGTCGTCATCTCCGGCGTGGGCGCGATGTCGATCAGCGGGCCGCGCGATACGCCGCTCCGGCGCCGCTCGGAAAGATCGGTACCGGCGGCCCGGAATTCAGCGGCATCCCCGCTGGAGCTTATGATCGGCGCCGCGCTCATGTCTGCGCTCCCTCGTTCAAGAGCTGCAACATCCGGTCGGGCCGCAGAGGTATCTCTTTCGGCCTCACGCCTGTCGCATTGCGAATGGCGTTTGCGATGGCGGCGGCAGTCGGAACTGTAGCGACCTCGCCGATGCCAACGCTGCCGCCGAGAACATGGTCATATCCTTCTTCGTCGAAATAGAGGTCCATGACCGGCGTATCAGCAATGCCGGGGAGATGATAATCCTCCAGCCCCGCCGTCAGGATGTCGCCCGTGCCGAGATCGACCTCGCGGCCTTCGTAAAGCGCGTAACCGACGCCTTGAATGATCGCGCCGCTCGCTTGGCTATGCGCGAGGGCAGGGGCAGCGAGTTTGCCCACGGCGATTCCAGTATGAACCTTTAGGACGCGGACATGTCCCAAGAGCGTATCGACTTCCACCTCCGCCACTTGTACCGAGCTCGGCGCGCCGGCGCCGATGGCGATATGCGAGAATCGCCGCATCATCCAGCCAAAGATGAGGCCCATCAGCCCGACCTCCTTGAGCGGCGAGCGAACGCCAGGAGCCAATTTCGTCCCATCTTCCGGACGCTCGCCGGAGACTGAGAAGTCGGGAGAGGCGGCGATCATCTCGCGCCACGGCGCATTGGAGCCGGCTTGCGGCGCGGGCACGCGCCGCTCGAGGCCTTGCTTGAGTTTCTGCACGGCGAGAAGCGTTGGGGGAACGATCGAAGCCGTGGTCCGGCTTCCGCCGGAGCCTGGACCTTCGGGCAGCCTCGAGTCGCCGATATGGACTTCGATTTCATGCGGCTCGAATCCGAACTCGCGCGCAACCGTATTGGCGAGCACGGTGCGGCTGCCGGTGCCGATGTCTTGCGCCGCCGTGGCGACGACAAGGCGGCCGCCTTTGACGGCAAGCTCCACTTTCGAGCCCGGCTGCCAAAGATAGAGCCAGTATCCCGCCGCGACGCCGATTCCGCGTCTATAGCGGCCGGTCTGGGGGAATGACGACACGGCGTTGCGCCACGTGCTGAGGCCCGCCGCCCAATCATAGAGGCGGCGGCGGTTCGGATTGTCGTCCCAACGTTTGCGCAAGGCGATTGGGTCTACCTTGAGCCGCAAAGCCGCCTCGTCAATCGCCTGTTCGAGTGCAAAGGCCATAGGGGGACCGCCGGGAGCGCGAAACGGCGCGCCGGCCGGCAAGTTGCTGACCACATCGAAATCGGAGAGCTCCTTCGCCTCGGCCGGGTAGATCAGCCGCGCGAGCGCGGCGATCGTCGAATTCACGGACGCGCCGGTGTCAGCATGGGCGACAAGGGAGAGAGCCTTGAGACGGCCGTCGCGATCGGCGAGCAGGCCGATATTCATCTCCGCGCCCGGCCGATAGCCGGCCACCGACAGTTCTTCGTGCCTATCGAAAGCGATACGTACCGGGGCCTTCGCCGATTGCGCCAGCGTGACGGCGGCGACCGTCTCGGCGCCAAGCGCCGCCTTCGACCCGAAGCCGCCACCGACATGCGCGGCAATGACGCGCACTTTGGACGGATCGAGCTTGAAGCGCTTCGTAATGAGATTCTTCAGTTCGTACACGGCTTGCGTCGAGACGTGCACGGTGAGCTCATCGCCATCGAACCGCGCAACCGCCGCATGCGGTTCGAGGGAGGAATGTTGCTGCGCCCCGGTGCGGAAAGTCGCTTCGAAGAGGAGCGGATCGCCGGTTTGTCTCGCCGCCGCGATCCAACCTCGCGCCTTCTTCGCCTTGAGCGAAAACGCTGAAGAAGGACCGCGGATGTTCCGTTTCCACGGCATTGGCATGCTCGGGCCCTCGGAGGCATTAGCGGCGCTCTTGCGAGAGCCGGCGAAGACTTCCGGCGCGTCCGGCATGCACGCTGCGTCAAGTCCGACGACATGCGGCAATTCACGGGACGATACTTTGATGGCGGCGCAGGCTCTCGACGCGGTCTGACGATCGATCGCGGCGACGGCGGCGATCTGTTGTCCAACATAGCGAACGGTACGGTCCTGGCCGAGAAGCGATATCGCCGCCACGACGCCGGGCAGAGCGAGCGCCGCCGAAAAGTCGACCGCTTCGATCGCCGCATGCGCGACTCGGGATCGCAGAATGACGCCTTCCAGTTGCCCTTCGTGGCGGATATCGACGGTGTATTTTGCGGCGCCGGTTACCTTTTCCCGCGCCTCGACGCGCGGCGAAGGCGCAGCGTCGCCATCGAAGCGGCCGGCGCAAGCCTCCGCGACGGCTCGGAAAATATTGTCATACGCGCCGCATCGACAGAGATGGCCGGAAAGAGCGGCCGCAATCTCCTCGCGCGGAGGAATCGCCGTCCCTTTCTCCTTGCGCCAATCATCATGGAACGCTGCCGCCTCGACGATGAAGCCCGGCGTGCAAAACCCGCATTGAAGCCCATCCAGCGCCATAAAGGCCTTTTGCACCGGATGCAGGCTTTCCCCCGCTATACCTTCGATCGTGGTGACGTTGCGGCCGGCAGCGGCGCGCGCCGGCATCAGGCAACTGGCGATCGGCGCGCCGTCGAGCAGCGCCGTGCAGGCGCCACAGACGCCCGCGCCGCAAACATATTTCGTGCCGGTGAGGCCTTCGCGCTCGCGGAGGACGTCGATCAATAAGGCGTCGGCATCCTCGGGCAGATCACGACTGATCCCGTTCAAGACATATCGCCTGGTGCCACGGTCAAGCATGTCCGAACCTTCGGTCATTGGGAATGCTCCTTTTGACGCAGCCCGATGAGCAGCGCGCCCAGCATCGCGCGAAGCTCCTGTTGAAAATCCACGGTCATTCCCGCCAAGCGCGGCTCTTGCGCCATCGCCATGCGAACGGTCGGCGCGGGCGAAGCCAATTGATGAATGCCGACGACGCTCGCTTGCAGCCAGTTGAGGAAACGCCGAGCGTCTTTCTCGCTGTCGAGATGCAGGGCGCGGGCGAGGTCAGGGACGATCGACGCGATCCCGGCGTCGACGCCAAGTTTGAACGCTCGCGCCGTCTCAACTGACAAATTGCGTTCGAGCACGGCGTGCAGAATGCCGGCGAGAAGAACGAGTTCCTGGCGCCCGCTTAGCGAAGCGGCAATCCAGTCCAGCGCGGCCTCCGGCGTGGCGAAACGCTTGGCTTCTTCAGCGAAAGCGGCGAGCCACGCTGAATATTCTCGCGTAAGAAGCGCGAGAAAAATTTCCTCACGCGTGCGGAAATAAAGATAGAGCGTGCCCTTGGCGAGGCCGGCGGCGGCGGCGACTTGGCTCATGGCGATGCTCTCGAAAGGCTCTGCGCAAAAGAGCGCCCTCGCCGCGGCGAGGATCGCGTCGCGGCGCGCATCCTTCAGCGCGTCGGTGACGGCGCGGCGCTTGCGCGGCCGCGCCTTTACGTAGTTGACCACTGGTCATTTATATAAATGACCGACGGTCATGTCAAGTAACGGCGGATTTGCGCGGCGGAAGGGCGCGACGAAAAGACGAGGCGCTCGCGCTTGTCCTGGATCAAAGCGCTGACGCATAATGTTTGTCACGCATCGCGTCGGCGGCGATTTCGGCGCAACATAAACCCTTTAGGGAGGATCAAGAATGTCGGCGAAGGTCTACGAAGTTCCCAAGGAATGGGCGAGCCGAGCCTTTGTCGACGACGCCAAATATAAAGCGCTCTATGCGCGATCGATCAAGGATCCCGAGGGCTTCTGGGCCGAGCAGGCTAAGCGTATCGATTGGATCAAGCCTTTCACCAAGGTCAAGAACACGACCTTCGGGCCTGGAGCGGTCTCGGTCAAATGGTACGAGGACGGCGCGACCAATGTCGCCGTCAATTGTATCGACCGGCACCTTTCCAAACGCGGCGATCAGACGGCCATTCTCTGGGAGGGCGACGATCCCAAGGAATCGAAAAGCATCAGCTATCGCCAGTTGCATGATGCCGTCTGCCGACTCGCCAATGTGCTGAAGAGCCATGGCGTCAAGAAAGGCGATCGCGTCACGATCTATATGCCGATGATCCCCGAGGCGGCTTACGCCATGCTCGCCTGTGCCCGGATCGGCGCTGTCCATTCGATTGTTTTCGGCGGCTTCTCGCCGGACTCGTTGGCTGGTCGCATATCCGGCGCGCAGTCGGCCGTCGTGATCACCGCGGACGAAGGTCTGCGCGGCGGTCGCAAATCGCCGATGAAGGCCAATGTCGACGACGCCGCCGAGAAGGCGGGCGGCGTCAAGACAGTGCTTGTCGTCAAGCGTACCGGCGGCGCCGTCGCCTGGGATTCAGCGCGCGACGTCTGGTTGGAAGACGCGATGGCCAAGGCATCGCCGGATTGTCCGCCTGAGCCAATGGGCGCCGAGGATCCGCTGTTCATTCTCTATACGTCCGGCTCGACCGGCGCGCCGAAAGGCGTGTTGCATACGACGGGAGGCTATCTCGTCTATGCCGCGATGACGCATCACGACGTCTTCGACTATCACGATGGCGATATCTATTGGTGCACCGCCGACGTCGGTTGGGTTACCGGCCACAGCTATATCGTCTACGGCCCGCTCGCCAATGGCGCGACGACGCTGATGTTCGAAGGCGTGCCGAACTATCCGAGCGTCTCGCGCTTCTGGGAGGTCATCGACAAGCACAAGGTCAATATTTTCTACACCGCGCCGACGGCGCTGCGGGCGCTGATGGGCGCGGGCGAAGAGCCCGTGAAGAAGACGAGCCGCGCCTCGCTGCGCCTGCTCGGTTCGGTCGGCGAACCAATCAATCCAGAAGCCTGGGAATGGTACCATCGCGTCGTCGGCGAGCGGCGCTGCCCGATCGTCGATACATGGTGGCAGACTGAGACGGGCGGCATTCTGATCACGCCGCTGCCTGGCGCGACAGCGCTCAAGCCCGGCTCGGCGACCCGGCCTTTCTTCGGGATCAAGCCCGAGATCGTCGACGCCAATGGCAAGGTTCTGGAAGGGGCCTGCGAGGGCAATCTCGTCCTCGCCGATTCCTGGCCCGGCCAGATGCGCACGGTCTTTGGCGATCATGAACGTTTCGTGCAGACCTATTTTTCGACCTATCCCGGCAAATATTTCACCGGCGACGGCTGCCGTCGCGACGAGGATGGCTATTACTGGATCACCGGCCGTGTTGACGACGTCATCAATGTCTCGGGCCATCGCATGGGTACGGCCGAAGTCGAGAGCGCGCTGGTCGCCCATGAAAAAGTGTCGGAGGCGGCGGTCGTCGGCTACCCCCACGACATCAAGGGCCAGGGCATTTACGCCTATGTCACGCTGATGGCCGGCGAGCAGCCCAGCGACCCCTTACGCAAGGAGCTTGTCGCCTGGGTGCGTAAGGAGATCGGCCCGATCGCCTCGCCGGACCTGATCCAATTCGCGCCCGGCCTGCCCAAGACGCGCTCCGGCAAGATCATGCGGCGCATCTTGCGCAAGATCGCGGAGAACGAATTCTCCGCGCTCGGCGACACTTCGACTCTCGCCGACCCGGGCGTCGTGACGGATCTGATCGAGAACAGACAGAATCGCGGCAAGGCTTAAGGGTTGAATGTCACTCCCGCATAAGCGGGAGTCCAAGAACCGCTGCGCTCGCGGGGGATGCCGTACTGGTTTCCCGCGCTCGCGGGAATGACACGGCGCTATTTCACCGCGCTCTCGTCGTGACAGCTATGTTGCGTCGGGCCAAAATACCAATCGCCGCATTTCGAACAGCCGGAAATCGCAAGAGCAAAGGCGAGAATAAACGCGACTCGCACGGCAACAATCATGAACGCAACTCCACAGAGCGGCTATTGTGATCAGCGGCTTTGCGGCGGGTCAAGTCTCACGCCAGCGCCGTGGCCTCATCTCGCAGACGCCAATCTCGCTCGCCAGGCCGTGGCGCCATACTCCCGAGGAAAGAGCGGGCGGACATGCTCATCGTTGAAGTCAACCGAAGAAGGCGTCGCCGCGGGTGATCACGTCGGGCACAATCTCGAAACCTGTCGTCGACCAGATGATGGCAGTCCGCCAAGTTTTGGAGCGGGCGAAGGGAATCGAACCCTCGTATGCAGCTTGGGAAGCTGCCGTTCTACCATTGAACTACGCCCGCGCGCTCGAAGGAAACTAGCCGAACCGGCGGGAGCGTCAAGCCGGACGCCGTCGGCGCGGCTCAGCCTTTCGGCTTTTCCTCGCCCGGTTCGAACCGATAGCGGAAATCGCAATGGCTCGCGCCGCCCATGATGGTCTGGCTGCGCTCCAACTTGATGTGTGAACTATAGCCTTCGCAGAAGGCGCCGTCGCGATTGCACGACAAAAGATGTCCGATCTCGCCGAGACCCATTTCACGATAGGTTTCGGCGTAGCGGCAGCGCGTGACGTTGAAGTCGAAGACTTTATCGTTCGCCTCCAGGACTTCGATGCGGAGCGCATCGTCCTTGGTCCAGAGATGCTGGATGTCCTGGAAGGATTTCAAATCGGCGCCGCCGGCCGCCTTGGCGGCGAAGGCCTTGCCGGATTCGATCGCGGCCCGGCGGATAGCGCGGCGCAGGATTTCGCGCGCCTTGGCCTCGCCGATGGTCTGGCGCATCTCGTCATAGATCGGCGCGATGATCGCCGCTTCGATCCGGCGACGCGCGAGAATGCCCATGTCGTCGGCCGCAGGGGACGTTTCAACGGGCGAGGCGGCGGTGGGCTCGGTCATGCAGGATCCTTATAGCCGCTCGCGCCGCGGCTTGCGATCGCGCCGGCCTCTATGGCGGCTTTGGCAAATTCATTGCGCCGACGCCCGCCCAGTAAAAGCCGACGCCGATCACGATGAGATAGGCGAGCAGGAACAGGGTCCAACCAAGATTGTGCCGGATGACCTCGCCTTCGTTGCGCACGAAACGGCTGGTCGAAACGCCGACGCTGGCCGTTTGTGGCGCGATCGGCTTGCCGATTTCGGCGCCGACCGAGTTGAGGGTCGGCAGCAGCAAGGGCGGCATGCCGAGCTGCACGCCGACCAGGGCCTGGAATTTGCCGAACATGGCGTTCGTCGAGGTGTTCGAACCGGAGAGCGCAACGCCGATGAAACCGAGAATCGGCGAGACAATGATGAAGCCCGCGCCCAGGCTCGAGAAACCTTTGGCGAGCGAGGAAGCCATGCCGGAATAGTTGAACACATAGGCAAGGCCGAAGATGAAAACACCGACGAGGAACGCGCCCCATATTTGCGAGAAAGTCTTGGCGAAGATCGGCCCCATTTGATCGATCTTCAATTTGCCGAGCGCGATGAGCAGGGCAGCCACCACGATCCAAGATGCGGCGATCGCTGACCCGCCGATCCATGGCGCGAAATTAAAGGCGGCGGTGATCGTCGCCTTGGTCTCCGGCGCGCTCGCGGAGACTTTGGCGGCATAGAGCACGACCTTTGGCAGCGGCGACCAGGGGCCGGTCCAGAGGGTCACGATGACGATCAGGATAATGAAGGGCGCCCAAGCGATGAGGACTTCGTTGCTGGAGAGAGCCTCGGTTTTCGGCGCTTTGGCGAGGGCTTCGGGACTTAAAGGGACGCCGCCATAGCCGAGGACCCGTTTCGGCTTCCAGAACGACAATAAGAGGAGCAGGGCGGCGAAACAGACGATCGAACCCGAGACGTCGGGAAGGTACGGTCCGAGATAGACGGCCACCGGATATTGACCGAGAATATAGCCGAACGAACCGACGATCGCCAAAGGCCAACCGTCCTTCAAGCCCTCTTTCCCCGAAACGAGATAGATCAGGACCCAAGGCGGGAGCAGCGCGAGGACGGCGACGACGGCGCCGACGGACGCCGACATCGCGAGCAGCGGGTAGCCGGTGACGGCGGCGATGGCGATGATCGGCGCGCCGAGCGCGCCATAGGAGACGGGCGCATTATTGGCGATGGCGGCGACCCGAATTGCGTCGAGGTCGGCAAGGCCGAGCGAGATCAAGATCGGCGCAACGAAGGCCCAGGGGTAGCCGAAGCCCACCAGCCCTTCGAGCAAGGCGCCGAAAGCCCAGGCGAATAGCATCGTCTGTACGCGCACGTCCATCGTGCCCTGCGAAATCAGCCAACGGCGGAACGTTTCGAACACGCCCGTCATCGTCAGCGTATTGAAAAGGACAACGCCCCAAAGGACGATCCAGTCGACGCTCCAAAAACCGGTCGCCGCGCCATAGAGATAGGCAAGCGCGCCCTGGCCGAGCGGCATGCCCCAAACGAGGATCGCGAGAAGGAAGGTCACGATTGCGCCGATGAGCACGGCGGCCCAAGCGGTTAGACGCAATACGGCGAGCAAAACCAGGAGGAGACAGACCGGGACGAG